>CAJXVF010000009.1 GCA_913060845.1 uncultured Alphaproteobacteria bacterium
TTCGTCGGCAGCGTCAGATGTGTATAAGAGACAGCATGAGATGAGTTTTGCCGAGCCCTACGCCGCCATAAAGGAACAGCGGGTTGAACGCAGGTTTCTCTGTTTCTGCCGCGCGCTTACAAGCCGCGAACGCGAATTCATTCGGTTTTCCAACCACAAACGCGTCAAACGACAGGCGCGGATCCAGTGGCGATGCGACGCCGTCTGACCAGCTATTGTCCAGCAGCGCCTCTGCCGAGTCGTCCACTTCTTCCGGCTCTGGCGGCGGGGCTGCGATAAGGCTTGGCTTGCGGCCAGCCGTCTCGGGTGAAACATCGATATCGATGCCGGTAATCGCGTCGTCTTCCGCCCGCCACAGCTCACGCAAGCGATCACCATAGAGAGTGTTCACGCGGTCGCGGACGAATCGGGTCGGCACGCACATGGTGACCGAGGTATCGTCAACGGCGGTGAGGGTCAGCGGGCGGAGCCAGCTGCGGAATACACCATCGCCAAAATCGGCGCGAAGACGACCGCGAATCCGGGCCCACTCGGCATTTCTGCGTTCTTCAAGACTCGCCATTGCCGTTATCCCTGCCGCCAGGGCAAGCCAGCGACCTTCCAGCCGCCGACTTTGCCACGTTGTTGATAGGCATTTGGATTGCCTTCGAAGCCTTCTGAAATATTGTAGGCTTTGGCATAGCCTGCTGCCGTGGCGGCGCTGGCCGCTGCCTGGGAGCGGACGCCTGACCGGCACAGAAACATGACCGGCGCAGCCTTATCAGGCGCAGCTTCGGCGAGTGTTTCGATAAACTCTGGGTTGATACTCATATCAGGATAAACCTGCCAAGCGATAAGTGCAGCGTCACGTCGGTGACTGCTGGCGTCAGGTAATCCAACAAATTGCCATTCTGCTTGTGTGCGCACGTCGACGAGAACCGCTTGGCCATCCTGGCCCAACAATTTCCATGCCTGCGCTGGCGTCAAATCGCCAGTATAAGCCTTAGTCATAGTAAAATCGCCCCCGAATTTACTGCCACCATTGGCATTTTTGCTAATAACACAGGTCATTAGCAATTGATTTTATACCGGTACTTTAGGAAACAATATTGTTACTCAAATGGTCGTGATGAATGCTTCAAGCAAACTTCACCTAGCGGGTAACCGTGTTGTTTTAATCCCAGTCGTCCGTGCCGTTTCTTAATTATTATTGCATCGGCATCACCCGAAGCAAAGTCAGACTATCTAGGATGATGGGCGGCTGCAACGAAGATAATCGCGATTCAGGCAAATTCTAAGCTTGACTCTGATTGCCGCGTTGGGACTCGGGCCAAGTCCTTTAATCTGTGGAAAAAGTCCTTAGTACCATCTGAACGCAAAAACGCCGGAGCAAGCCCCGGCGTTTTAAAAGTCGCAATTTGAAACGGCGACTATGCCATTGCGTTAACGCGCTTTGCCAGGCGGGAAAGCTTACGATTCACCGTGTTACGGTGCATGATGCCCTTAGTGACCGCGCCGTGCATGATCGGCTGCGCTTCTTTAAGCGCTGTCTGCGCGTTGGACTTGTCGCCCGCTTCAAGCGCCGACTCGACCTTTTTCACGTAGGTGCGGTAGCGGCTGACCCGCATACGATTGACAGCCGTCTGCCGGCTGGTTTGGCGAATGCGTTTTTCAGCTTGTTTGCTGTTGGCCATTTAACGTCTCACGGTGCATGTCAGTGGAACTCAGAAGCGGTGGTGTATACGGCTCAAAGCCATAACAGTCAAGGGTTTTGGCCGGAGATTCTGCTGTCTTCGGCGGGTTATGCGTCAATCTGCGGCGTCTACTTCCGCTGCAGGCTTGCGGCGACGGCGTGGTTTTGGCTCTGCTTTCAAGAAAGCAGCGTCAATGCCGTTGTCGGCTTGAGCGGTTTCGACGGGTTCTGCCGGTGCTGGTTTCGCCCGTGGCGCACGGCGACGGCGTGGCGCTGGCGGCGGTGCTTCTGCAGCCTCAACGACAGGCGCTTCCACAGTTTTCTGTGGTTCGGGCTTTGCCTGAACTTCGGCTGTAGCACTTGGCGACTCGGCGGCAGCCTTGTCATCAGCAATTTCGGCTGCGACGGGCTCCTGATTCTGCGGTGCCCGGTTCTGGCCGTCTCTGTTCTGGCCATCTCGATTCTGGCTGTCCCGGTCCTGGTCATCCCGGGCGTTATCGCGATTTTGGTCACGGCCTTGCTCTCGTGACTGATCGCGGTTTTGGTCGCGCCCCTGATCCTTGGCTTGATCTCTGCCCTGCTCACGGCCTTGGTCGCGATCTCCGGACTCGGCGTTT
The DNA here is from genome assembly GCA_913060845.1 of uncultured Alphaproteobacteria bacterium. Classification (GTDB taxonomy): domain Bacteria; phylum Pseudomonadota; class Alphaproteobacteria; order Bin95; family Bin95; genus VMCJ01. Next base: position 2,290 of record CAJXVF010000009.1, read on the forward strand.
TCGCCATCACCCTGGTTACGATTGCCGCGACGATCTTCATATTGCGCGCGTTCACGCTGCTGCTGCTCAGCCTGGGCGGTATGGGCGCTCAGAACACGGTAATAATGTTCGGCATGTTGAAACAGGTTTTCTGCAAGGACGCCATCGCCGGCAGTCTGTGCGTCCCGCGCTTGGGCAAGGTACCGCTCCAGCACCTGGGTCGCGGAACCGCGCACCCGGCCTTCTGGGCCATTGCTGTCGAACGACTGGTTGCGGGGGCTAGGGCGCCCACCGCGATTACCGCCAGAATTATTATTATTATTACTGCCGTTATTGTTATTGTTCCGACCACGGGAACGACGCTGATTCATGTTGAATTTCCGCAATGGTTGGCGGGGATAGTCGCAAACGCGCACTGTCATCGTTCTTTGCTACTGCAGACAAGAGCCTGAAGCGGCGGAGACATCAAATCTGTGCAACGGATCGACTGCACCGGAAGCATGTATGCTTTAACCGATGCATATGTAAGTAAGCCTAAAACCCAGGCTTTGCCAAGGCTTTTATTTATTGGCAGTTCCGCGAAAGATTACCGCACGGGGAATGCCGGCGAGGTCAGGGCGCGCTTCGATCCATTCTAACCCTGCTTGTTCGCCGAGCGCACGGACTTGCAGCATCTGGTCAATGCCGATTTCGAGCACGGCTACGCCGCTGGGCGCCAGTAGCCGGGGCAGGTCTGGCAGGATATCGCGATAGGCGCTCAGGCCGTCTGCTCCGGCATACAGTGCGAGTTCTGGATCATGCAGTGCCGTGGCGGAATCCGGCGCTGGGCCGTGCTGGGTCGCAACATATGGCGGGTTGGAAATAATGAGGTCAGCGGCCCCTGACTGAAGCGCCGCCCCCCAATCGCCTGCCATGAACGCGACCCGGTCCTGAAGGCCGAGGGCTTCCGCATTGGCGCTGGCTGTTCTGAGAGCGCCAAGGCTGCGGTCTACGCCAACGCCTGTCGTGCCCGGCAGGTCATGCAGGACGGACAACAGAATACAGCCCGTACCTGTCCCAAGATCCAATACAGATGGCTTAGCAGAGGGGGCATGGTCGAGTGCCGCCTGGACAATGGTTTCGGTGTCCGGGCGCGGCTCTAGCGTCTCATTAGAGAGCAAGAACGGCAGGCTCCAAAACTCTTTGACGCCCAAAATACGCCCAAGCGGTGCACCGTCGATGCGTTGAATGAGGATTGCGTCGGCTTGGGTCTGCTCTGAGGCAGTCAAAGCGCGTTCTGGATGGGCGAACAGAAATGACGCCGTCTTGCCGGTAGCGCTCGCCAGCAGCGCTCGGGCTTCCGCCATGGCGCGCGGCACGTCTGCGCCGTGAAGGGCTGCGGCGGCTTCGCGGAGCCAGTCGCCAGACAGCGTTTGTCCCGGCATCAGTCCATATCTGCGAGGCGGGTGGCCTGATCTTCAGCAACGAGCGCATCAATCACTTCCGAGAGGCCGGGACCAGTGATGATCTGGTCGATCTTATAGAGTGTCAGATTAATCCGATGATCTGTGACACGGCCTTGCGGGAAATTATAGGTACGCACCCGCTCAGACCGATCCCCGGACCCGACCTGGCTGCGGCGATCTTCTGCCCGTTCGTTGGCTTGGCGCTCACGTTCGGCTTCATAGAGGCGCGAGCGGAGAATGGTCATCGCTTTGGCGCGATTCTTATGTTGAGACTTCTCATCCTGCTGGCTAACGACGGTGCCGGTTGGAATATGCGTGATGCGCACTGCCGAGTCGGTCGTATTCACGTGCTGCCCACCTGCACCTTGCGCGCGGAAGGTATCTACACGGAGATCCTGTGTCTCAATTTGAATGTCGACCTCCTGGGCCTCCGGGAGGACGGCCACGGTCGCGGCAGACGTGTGGATTCGACCGCCGGTTTCCGTCACTGGGACGCGCTGCACGCGATGTCCGCCCGATTCGAATTTCAGTTTCGCGAACACGCCGCGCCCGCCGATCTCTGCGATGCCTTCCTTAAGCCCGCCAAGCTCCGTTTCACTGAAGGACAGTGTTTCAAACTTCCAGCCCACACTTTCGGCATAGCGCTGATACATGCGGAACAGTTCGCTGGCGAAAAGGGCGGCCTCATCCCCGCCAGTGCCAGGGCGTACTTCGAGAATGGCGTTCCGTTCGTCGTCGACATCCTTGGGCAGGAGCGCAATCCGCACGTCGTGCTCTGCAGCCGTTATCTGCTTCGCCAGCTCCGATTGCTCCATCGCCGCTAGATCGCGCATTTCTTTGTCGGAGTCGGGGTCAGTTAGAATTTCCCCAAGGCCAGCCAATTCCTCCTTGCGCGCCATCAGCGCACGCACCGCCTCCGCGACCGGCTCAAGCTCACTATATTCGCGGCTGAGATTGGCGAAATCGTCTGCATCGAATGTTTCGCTCGCCATGCGGGACGAAAGTTCATCGACCCGCTCGAGGACTTGCTGAAGCTTTTCGTCGAAACTCATGACCTGGCCGCCAACGCTGCGGCAATTCCATCAAGTGGTACTTCCTGTTGCTCGCCAGACTCCATATCGCGAAGTGTGGCCACGCCTTTCTCAAGCTCATCATCACCAAGGATGACGGCGGTGTGGGCGTTCACCTTAGCGGCGCGAGCCATGCGGCGCTTCAAATTTCCGGAATAGCCGATATCGGTTGCGATCCCAGCGCCGCGCAGTTCATAGGCCAATTGCCGGAGCCGTCGATCCGCCGCGTCGCCGATGGGCGCCAGTGCAACTGGGCGCGGTGCCTCCTGTTCTTCCATGGTCTGGTCAGCCAGCATGGCCAGGCGCTCGATACCGCCAGCCCAGCCAACGCCTGGAGTCGCAGGCCCGCCCATAATCTCAGCCAGCCCGTCATATCGACCGCCGCCAATGACGGTGCCTTGAGCGCCTAGTGCATCTGTCACGAACTCGAACGCAGTGTGGCAATAATAGTCCAGGCCACGCACCAAGCGTGGGTCACGGATATAGGCGACGCCCAAATCGTCCAGGCCTTGGCGCACTTCGGCGAAGAAATCTGCGGCTTCGCTGGTCAAATAATCGTCGAATACGGGCGCCGCTTCCACAACGGCGCGGTCGCTTTTGTCCTTCGAATCGAGGATGCGCAGCGGGTTCTTCTCCAACCGGCTCAGGCTGTCGTCGGAAAGCTGGTCTTTATGGCCGGAGAAATAGTCGATGAGTGCTGCGCGGTATGCGTCGCGACTCGGCGTATCGCCAAGGGTGTTCAGGTGCAGAACCGTTTGGTCAAGCATATTGAATGCGGCCAACACTTGGGCGCCAAGCGCGATCACTTCCACATCGGCAGCAGGGCCAGGAACGCCAAACAGCTCGACCCCGATCTGATGGAACTGGCGCTGGCGGCCCTTTTGCGGGCGCTCATATCGGAACATGGGGCCGGAATAGAAGTATTTCAGTGGCAGTGCGTTTTGCAGTTTGGCCGAGATATAGGCCCGCATGACGCCGGCCGTATTTTCTGGACGCAGCGTGAGGCGTTCGCCGCCACGATCCTCGAACGTATACATCTCCTTGGTCACAACGTCGGAAACATCGCCAAGGGTCCGTGCGAATACGTCCGTGAATTCAAAGATGGGCGTGTTCATTTCGCCGAAGCCGTACCGCTCCGCCAACTCACGCGCAGTCTCGGAGACGCGGCGGTGGCGGCGCGAATCGTCAGGAAACAGATCAACGGTTCCGCGGACTGGGCGAACGGACATGACGGACATACCTTCCAGTATGATATACTAATTCAGACAATTACTCAGCTGCGACGGCAGCACGCTCAGCGTCGATCTCACGGGCTTTCTGCTCAATCTGCTCAACCAGATGGTCGACCAGATCAACATCGGTAATGCGATGGTCTGGCAGGCCGCCGACATAAACCATATGCGTGCCCTTGCCGCCGCCGGTAACGCCTAAGTCCGTCTCCCGTGCTTCGCCGGGGCCGTTAACGACGCAACCGATCACGGAGACAGTCATTGGCGTCGCGATATGGGCGAGGCGTTCTTCCAGCACTGTCACGGTGTTGATTACGTCGAACTGCTGGCGGGCGCAGGATGGGCAGGAAATGACGTTGACGCCGCGATGGCGCAGGCCAAGCGCTTTCAGCATCTCAAACCCGGCTTTGACTTCCTCAACCGGATCGGCGGACAGCGACACTCGGATCGTATCGCCAATTCCAGCCCACAACATGGATCCGATGCCGATGGCGCTTTTCACTGTGCCGGTGCGCAAGCCGCCAGCTTCCGTGATGCCAAGATGCAGCGGATAATCACAGGCATCCGCTAGGCCTTGATAGGCTGCGACGGCCAAGAAGATATCAGAGGCTTTGACGCTGATTTTGAATTCATGGAAGTCGTGGTCTTCCAGGATTTTGGCGTGGGTCAGCGCGCTTTCAATCAGTGCTTCGGGGCAGGGCTCGCCATATCGGTCCAGCAGTTCTTTCTCGAGGCTGCCAGCGTTAACACCGATCCGCATGGAACAGCCGTTATCCTTTGCGGCCTGCACGACTTCCCGCACGCGCTCCGAGGATCCGATATTGCCGGGGTTAATGCGTAGGCAGGCAGCGCCTGCTTCCGCTGCTTCAATGGCGCGGCGGTAATGGAAGTGGATATCCGCCACAATCGGCACATTAGAACCGTCAACGATTTCCCTAAGCGCCGCAGTCGATTCCTGGTCTGGGCAGGAGACGCGCACGATATCGACGCCCGCGTCTTCTGCCGCCCGGATCTGGGAGATGGTCGCTTTGGGGTCAGATGTCAGAGTGTTGGTCATCGTCTGCACGGTGATCGGCGCATCGCCGCCGACAGGCACGTTCCCAACCATGATTTGACGGGATTTACGGCGGTGAATGTCGCGGTAAGGCCGAACGCTCATAATGAAGCTGGTTCCCTTGGAGGATCGTGGAGGCGCTATGTTAGCGCGATGCTATAGGGATATATAACGTTGCTTTGAGAAAGGCCAAACCGGGGCGAAAATGGGTTCGGGCTGCAACAGGCGCCGCTTACGCGGGGCGCGCGCGAAACATGCCGTCGCTAATGTCGATCGGTCAGCAGGGCATGGCCTTCAAGGCTAACGTCACGCACGACTTTGCCGTGCCCGCCCAGTGATGGCGCAGTGCGGCCATCTACCAGAATCTCAAGGCCACCGGCATTGCCAGTCGTCATGACCAGGCCGCGCCGATCAGGGGCGGAATACCGTTCGCCCTGGCGCAATACGCGGGAGAACATGACCCGTCCGGTTTTTACAGACTTAATTTCAATCCAGGTATCGTCCACTGCATGCAGCACCACGAGGCCCGAAGCATGGGGCGGAGTCGCGGCATAGGCAGCGCCCGGATTGGCGTTGTAGCGCGGCGCGCCTCTAACATCCGTGGATGCCATGGCTGGGCCAGGAGCTGGAATGGACCAACGCGGTGAGGCTTGTGGCGCTGCGAGCCTTGGCTCAGGCAATCCGGCTGCGAGAATTCCGGAGTCCGGCAAAGGTACGGCACCCACAGTCCCGGGTTGCCGTGAAGGTGGTTGGTCTGGGGCGGCATAGCGGACCGCACCAGGATTGCTGCGACTCGGTGGCAAAGGTGCGCCGCTTGTCTGGCGGTTGGCCACGGGCGCCTGGGCCCGCGCGACGGTCGTGCGCTCAGAAGGCGGCACGGCATCGGGGAACGGGCGGTAAGGGCCGCTAGCGATTGTGCTGCGGGGCTCAGAGCCTTCGACGAAGTCCGGCGCGTCGACCCGGGCAAGGGTCTGGGCGGCGTCTTCGAAGCGAGACTTGGTGTTCTCAAAATACCAGTAAACATAGCCAGCAAGCGCCAAGCAGATAGCGGCGGCGGCTAGAGGTGCTGCGCGAGAGGCGCGTTCCGTTTCAGGCTTGCGGGCGCGATGGGCCGGTGCTGGAAGTTTGCCGATGTCGTCTACGGCTGCGCGGGCAGTGGATTCGACGTCAGCACCAAGGAATTCCGCATAGGCGCGCACAAAGCCTTGCGCATAAGCCCGGCCAGGCAGCGACTCGAAGCGATCATCTTCAATGGCTTGAATGTAGGCTTCGCGGATACGGACCTGAGCGGCGGCTTCTTGGACTGTCAGGCCAGCACGCTCACGCAGCAACCGTAAGAAGAGACCGACAGATTCACCGGGCAGCACTAAAGGCTTAGGCCCCGCGAAACTCGCGTCCCCTGCGACAACCCATAGTTTGAGGTTGCTTTTACCCGCCACGTGAAAACCTACAAATTGCTATGCTGACAGCTTACGGCCCCCGCGGTGCTGCGATCCAAAATAGATGACCACAGCAATCGTACCTGTCGTTTGTTAAAGCCATTTTTACAATGCCCTGGGGCTCGCGGCAACGGATTAATACTGTTCGTCTATGGGGATATCCGCAGATTCAGCAAATTCCCGTACCTGATCACGCACGCTATGCTCCTCTGAGCCAATCAGCTCCTCAATCAGCACCGCAGCTTCAGCAGCATCAATATTAGCCGCAACCGCCCGGATTGGCTTGACTGCAGCGGGTGCTACAGACAATCGCCGGACCCCAAGGCCAATCAGCGCAATTGCCGCCAGTGGGTCGCTCGCCATTTCCCCGCAAACCGATAGCGGCGTATTGGCGCGCTTCGCTGACTGAACCACATGCCGCAGCATTGCTAGGGCTGGCGGGGAGAGCGCGTCATAGCGTTCAGACATGCGCACGCCATCGCGATCAGCGGCAAAGGCAAACTGCAGCAGGTCATTGGTGCCGATCGTCGCGAAGTCGACCCGGCGCAGGGCTGTTTCCCCTTGCCAAACCAGTGATGGCGTTTCAATCGCGACACCGACCCGGACTTTGGCGGGTGCCGCACCATCCGCTTCCGCCTGCTCCAGAGCACCGCGCAATATGGCCCGCGCTGCAGATATCTCTGCTGCCTCTGCTGCCATTGGAAACATAACGTCTAGCTGCCCATCTGATGCCGCGACGGCGAGCGCATAAAGCTGGCTGCGTAATGTTTCCGGCATGTCGAGCGCGATCCTGAGCGCACGCCAGCCAAGGGCTGGGTTGTTTTCCCGCGCGCCGGCTAGTGACGCCGGGGTTTTATCGCCGCCATGGTCGAACGTGCGGAAGGCGATGGCTCTGTCGCCAGCGATTTCACGCACTTCCCGGTAAAGCGCGATCTGCTCCTCGGCTGTCGGCAGTCCAGCGCGGCCAAGGAAGGATAGTTCGGTCCGAAACAGGCCAATTTCTTCCGCACCCTCAGCCACAGCAGATTCGACATCTAGCAGCAGGCCCGCATTGGCGAGGACTGCAATGCCTTCGCCATCTCGGGTTCGGCTTGGACCATTGTCGAGGAAGGCATAGCTTGCTTTACGGGCAGCTTTGGCGGCAACAGCGGCTTCAAAACTCGCCATGACCTGATTGGCTGGGCGCAGCAGCACTTGCCCGCGATCTGCATCCAATACAATCGGGTCGCCTGGCTGCACGCCTGCCAGCGCATTGCCGGTACCGCCAATAGCCGGAATGCCAAGTGCCCGGGCGACGACGGCGACATGGGAGGAGGCTGAACCTTCTTCTAGAACCAGTCCGGCCAGCGCATCCCGATCAAGTTCCAGCACTTCGGCTGGCCCCAGCGCATGGGCGAATAGGATAGCGTTTGGCGGCAGGGCGTGCATGCCATCATCGCCAGATTGGGCAGCGATGGCACGGACAAGCCGCCCTGCCAGATCGTCCATATCCGCCAGCCGGTCACGTAGATAGGCTGACTGCGCCCGGCGCATGCGGATGCGCGCTTCGGTCTGTACCCTGCGCGCGGCGACCTCTGCCGTCATGCCATTGGCGATGCCTGCGCGGATGCGGCGGATCCATCCATCATCACTGGCGGCAAGGCGGAAAGCGTCAAGGATATCCCGATGCTCACCGGCATAGTTCAGGCTTGGATCATCCAGCAGCGTGTCGAGCTCGTTCCGCATGCGGTCAGCGCCTTGGGCGAGGCGGTGGAGTTCTTCTGATTCGTCCTCGGCCACCATGCGCTGGATCGGCAATGGTGGGTCCCGCAGCGCTGCGACGCCAATGGCTAGGCCTGGAGAGAGGCGTGCGCCTGTCAGCCGTGCGGCTGGGGCTGCTGCCCCAGCGGCGACAAAGGCTGCGAAATCTGGGTCTGCCGCGACTTCGGCCATGAGCGCTGCGACAATGGCGACGGCTTCAATGTCATCGCCGGAATAGGATCGGTCGTCAGCATGCTGGATGACGAGAACACCAGCGGCTGAGCCGCCGCGTAGCAGTGGGGCGCCCAAGAAGGTGCTGTATGGGTCCTCGCCTGTTTCTGGGCGGTAAGCGAAGGCTTCGTGGGTCTGCACATCTCGGATTGCGACGGGGCGGTGGGATGCTGCTGCGACGCCGACGAGGCCCTCACCACCGGTAAGCCGCGTGCGGAACACGGCGTCCGGGCGGAGGCCGTGGGTGGCAGCCAGGATCATCGCCCCGTCGCGCTGTTGCAGGTAAAGCGAGCAAACGTCTGCGGAGAGCGCTTCTGCGATCACGGCAACGGCGCGATTTAGCCGGTCCGCAGCCGTTGCATCCATAGCAACGGCATCGCGAACGGCGCGGAGCATATGACGCCAGCCGGTCTGTTCTCCCTCTGCCACCGCGCGCCTATGCGGCGCTGGCAGCGCGTTGGATCAGCGCATCCGCTGCTTGGTCGACGAGGGATTGAATGATCTCTGCGGTCGGTTGTTCAGCCGTGACCATGCCAACGCTCTGCCCTGCCATCAGGGAGCCATTTTCTACGTCGCCATCAATCACTGCGCGGCGGAGTGCGCCAGCCCAGAAGTGCTCGATTTCAAGCTGCGCTGCCTTTTGGTCTAGTTCGCCTGCACGCCAGCGGGCGATCACATCATGTTGAGTTTCAGCGAACTTGCGAGTGGCGTTGTTTGCCAACGCGCGCACAGGGATCACTGGAAAACGTGGATCGACTTGGACGCTTGCTGTCGCATCACGGGCAGCGCCCTTAAAGAAGGCTTTCTTGAAGTCTGGATGGGCGATGCTTTCTAAAGCGCAGACGAAGCGGGTGCCAAGTTGGCAGCCTGCCGCACCCATCTCCAGGTATGAGAGCATCGCTTCACCGCGACCAATGCCGCCTGCAACGAACACAGGAACATCTTGCACATTTGGCAGGATTTCCTGCGCCAAAACGGAGGTTGAGACGGGGCCAATGTGGCCGCCTGCTTCCGTGCCTTCGATCACGAGCGCATCGGCACCGTCACGTATAAGCTTCTTCGCGATCCCAAGGGCTGGCGTCAGCGCAATCAGTGTGGCGCCCAGTTCCTTTACTCGGCGCATGGCTTTGCGCGGCGGAATTCCGCCCGCCAGCACAACGCAGCCAACACCCTCTTCGCCGCAGACTTCGATCAACGCATCCAAATCCGGGTGCATAACGATGAGGTTCACACCGAAAGGTTTCTTGGTGAGGGCCTGGGTCGCTTGAATTTCTGTGCGCAGTAGGGCCGTCGTCATGGCACCGCATGCGATCACGCCGAATCCGCCAGCGTTTGAGATCGCGGCGACGAGTTTACGTTCAGATACCCAGGTCATGGCACCGCCAAGAATGGCGTGCTCAACGCCCAGCAGCGCGCGGCCGCGTTCAGAAAGTGTCTGGATATGGGCGAGGGCGTCAGCGCGGGTCATGGCGGTCATCAGGCTTCCAGTGATTCGGTTGCGTCCAGGCCGTAAGCGGTATGCAACGCGCGCAAGGCAAGCTCAAGATAGTCCTCAGAGATCAGCACGCTGACTTTAATCTCAGACGTAGAAATCACCTGGATATTGACGCTGCGTTCTGCAAGGGCGCTGAACATCCGCTGGGCGACGCCCGCGTGGCTGCGCATGCCGACGCCGACCACGGAAATCTTTACGACATTCCGGTCCGCCAAGATCTGCTGATATTGCAGCTCGTCCTTGCGGCCTTCCAGCATGGCGACGGCGCGGTCGAAGTCCGCCTCTGTCACCGTGAAGGTCATGTTTGTGGTCTCGCCATCAGGCGAAACGTTCTGGACAATCATGTCCACATTGATTTCAGCTTCGGACAATGGGCCGAAGATCGACGCGGCAATGCCCGGCTGGTCTGCAACATTGACCAGGGTGATCTTCGCCTCGTTTTTGTCGTAGGCGATGCCGGTGACAACCTCATTCTCCATATCCGCATTCTCCCCCACTTCTTCGTGGGCTACCAGGGTGCCGGGTTTATCTTCAAAACTGGACAGGACCATGACCGGCACATTGTGGTTCATGGCCATTTCGACAGAGCGCGTCTGCAGCACTTTCGCACCTTGGGATGCAAGCTCCAGCATCTCTTCATAGGTGATGCGGTTGATCTTGCGAGCCTTGGGGACAATGCGTGGGTCGGTCGTGTAGACGCCGTCCACATCGGTATAAATTTCGCAGCGGTCAGCTTTAATTGCGGCGGCAAGGGCAACTGCCGTTGTGTCTGACCCCCCCCGGCCAAGGGTTGTGATGCGGTTTTCCGGGCTGACGCCTTGGAATCCAGCGATCACGGCGACCTGGCCTTGCTCCAGCCGTTCCATCAACAACCCGCCTTCAACATCCATGATGCGGGCGCGGCCATGTAGGCCATCTGTGTGCAGTGGGATCTGCCAACCAAGGAAGGAGCGTGCTTGCACGCCCATCTCCTGCAGGATGATTGCCATTAGGCCGGCAGTTACTTGCTCACCGGATGCGACGACGGCGTCATATTCGCGGGCGTCGTGCAGGGGGGAAGCCGCGCGGACGAGGTCCACCAGTCGGTTGGTTTCGCCAGACATGGCGGAGACCACCACAGCGACTTGGTCGCCTGCGTCAACGGCGCGTTTGACCCGCCCCGCTGCATTGCGGATACGATCTAGGTCAGCCACCGAAGTGCCGCCGAATTTCTGCACAATGCGCGCCACGGGAAAATACCTTTGGCCTCGGCCCGCTGAACGCGCGGACCGACTGGCCTGTCACAAGTTGCCGTCGGGATTGCGCGCAACATATTTTGGAGTTCCGGCGCCCGCAAGCGCTGAAACCAGAAGAAAGGCCGGAAATCGTTATGCCCGCCGATATACAAGCCCAAGTTCAAGGTGCCGTGGACCCGCGTGAGGCTGCTCAGTTCGCCGCAATCGCCGAATCGTGGTGGGACCCAGATGGACCATTCCGTCCGCTCCATCGGCTGAATCCTGCGCGGATGCGGTTCGTTATGAACGCCGTGCAGGAGAATTTCGGCGTCGCAGAAGGCGCGCGCGCTCTCACCGGCATGACAGCGGTTGATATTGGCTGCGGGGGTGGGTTGATATCAGAACCGCTGGCGCGACTTGGCGCAGATGTCACGGGATTGGACGTGACAGAGGAGAACTTGGGCGTGGCCCGCGCACACGCTGCTGATTCGGGACTGACGATAGATTATCGGCTGGAGACGGCAGAGGCCTTGGCGGCGAGCGGCGCGAAGTTCGATATCGTGACAGCGCTTGAAGTGGTCGAGCATGTGCCTGACCCGGATGTATTCATGCGCGCTGCCGCAGAGATGGTGGCACCCGGCGGCCTCTTGATCGCCGCTACGATCAATCGGACGATCAAATCATTGGCGCTGGCAAAGTTCGGTGCCGAATATGTCCTGCGCTGGCTGCCGCGCGGCACCCATGATTGGCGGAAGTTCATGAAGCCGTCAGAACTGGCCCGTCCGCTTCGCACCGAAGGGCTAAGGGTGCTGCGGACAGAAGGGGCGGTCTATGAGCCGCTGACCGGCGACTGGCGTCTTAGCCCGGACGTATCCATGAATTATATGATTGCGGCTGTCCGGGATTAATTCAGATAAGCCAAAGGCTGTCGCGTTATGGCTGTATAGTACGATGTTCTGGAGAGTGAAAAAATATTACATTGTTCTCATTTTTGTATTGAAACATAAAAAGAACATTTATATATATTGATCGGCGCCATTACTGTCTCTTATACACATCTCCGAGCCCACGAGACCTCTCTACATCTCGT
>CAJXVF010000010.1 GCA_913060845.1 uncultured Alphaproteobacteria bacterium
TCTACACCTCTCTATTCGTCGGCAGCGTCAGATGTGTATAAGAGACAGATCCAAGCCTTTGATCCGCTCATCGCCAATCGCCCCATGCCATAACCCCCGCCGTATTACCGTATCGCAGCGAACGGCAAGCCCGCTGCATTTCGTTTTATAGGAATGATTCGCCAAATCGGGAACCGTCCAATTCTTTGCCCGAGTATGCCTAACCTCGTTCACTCCGCCAAGCTTATAACGAAACCATAGACATACGGTTCTTAACTTCCGGCATATATCCGCAGCGTTTCCGCCATTGAAACAAAGCCTGGAAGCTCTTACGGTTTAACAGACTTGGGGCGGCGGCATAGACTACACGAGAAGGCTATCAATATGGATATGAATGGCGAAGCACGCATCCCAGCACCGCAAGCGGTAGTCTGGGACGCCCTGAATGACCCCGAAGCACTAAAGCAAGCGATCACTGGCTGCGAAGAACTTGAACGTGACGGCGAGAATGCCTTCACGGCCCGCGTCCGTGCGAAGGTCGGTCCTGTTAGCGCCCGCTTTGGGGGGCGTGTTGAACTGCAGGACCTGAACCCGCCACACAGCTACCGAATCGTCGGCGAAGGTACAGGCGGGGCCGCTGGATTCGCTAAAGGCGGTGCCGTTGTGCGGCTTGAGGCCGATGGTCCTGATGCGACAATGTTAAAATATGAAGTTGATGCATCGGTTGGCGGCAAGCTTGCCCAGATCGGCTCCAGGTTGATTGATGGCGCTGCCCGGAAAATGGCGGATGATTTTTTCACGAAGTTCGGGGCCATTGCCGCTGAACGCGCCGCTGCATCCGCCACCAGCGCACCCGCACCTGTCGTTGATGCGCAAGCGGCTGCACCGCAGCAATTCAGCCCACCACCATCTGAACCCGTTCAATCGGCCCCCCAATGGACGCCGCCTGTGCAAGTTTCTGCAGCAGCAGCGCCCACAGCCCCAATCGCCACTGCTGCGCCAGCGCCAGTGCGGGTTGAAGCAACGGCCACTGAAACTGCTCCCCAAGCAATTCAAACCCCACAGCCTGAACTCGACGTGCCATCGCCTGCGCCAGTGCAAGAAGCAGCGACATCATCTACCGAAGCTCTGATTGCTGAGGACGCCGCGGCAGAAGCGACACGCCCGACCACTCGGCCCGACCCTAATCCTGGCATGCCGGGATTGATGTGGGTTGCTGGCATTGGCCTACTTGTGGCGATCCTGCTGTTCACCTTAATGGGCTAGGGAAACGCTCGTCAGCGCGCTCAAGAATTAGCGAGCCAAAGTTTCTTTTGTTGACCGCGCCGCTCATGGGCGTAATCCTCCGTCCCAAGAACAAAGGCTCGCAGCGCAAAGTTTGCGGGTCGTATTCAAGGGGAGAGAGGCGCCATGGCGAGCGTTTCAATGACGATCAATGGCAAGCAGGTTTCCGGCGAAGTTGAAGGCCGCACCCTGCTCGTTGAGTTTTTGCGCGAACATCAAAGGCTGACCGGCACACACGTTGGCTGTGACACGACCCAGTGCGGGGCGTGCACCATCCATATGAATGGTGAGGCTGTGAAAAGCTGCACCATGTTGGCTGTCCAGGCGGAAGGCGCAGACGTTTCCACCATCGAAGGCCTCGCCAACGGCGATGAGCTGCACCCGATGCAGGAAGCCTTCCGCGAGCATCATGGCCTGCAGTGTGGTTTCTGCACCCCAGGCATGATTATGAGCGCTACCGCACTTGCCAAGCGAAACCCATCCCCCAGTGAAGATGACGTGCGTCACTGGCTGGAAGGCAATCTCTGCCGCTGCACCGGCTACCACAACATCGTGAAGGCCGTTATGGCCGGCGCGCGTGCGATGAACGCCTAACTAGGGGATCACGACATGCCTAGAGATGATGGTATCGGCGCCTCAGTCCGGCGCAAAGAAGACTTCCGCTTCGTCACCGGCCAAGGCTCCTACACCGACGACCTAAACCGCCACGGCCAGACCTACGCCGCATTCGTGCGCAGCCCGCACGCTCACGCGACACTGAATAGCGTCAACACATCTGCCGCCGCGGCTATGGACGGCGTCGTGGCCATCTTCACTGGCCAAGATTTGTTAGACGCAGAAGTGAACGGCCTGCCCTGCGGCTGGCAAGTGCACTCCAAAGATGGCGAGCCGATGGTTGAGCCAGCGCATCCAGCGCTCGCTCAAGGCAAAGTCCGCCATGTTGGGGATGCTGTTGCGGTCGTGATCGCTGAAACACTAAGCCAAGCCCGTGCCGCTGCTGAAGCAGTGGCCGTCGATTATGGCATGCTGCCTGCTGTCGGCAACATGACAGCGGCGAAGGCTGGCAAAGCGCAGATCTTTGAAGAAGCGCCGAATAACCAGTGCTACGACTGGGAAATTGGCGATGAGGCGGAAATTGACGCCGCCATGGCCAAAGCCACCCATGTGGTCGAGCTGCCGCTCGTCAACAACCGCCTGATCGCAAACCCGATTGAGCCGCGCGTCGCTATTGGCGACTACGACACAGCAACGGGTGAGCACACACTTTTCACCACCAGCCAAAATCCTCATGTGATTCGCCTGCTGATGGGCGCATTCGTGCTGGGACTGCCAGAGCATAAGCTTCGTGTTGTCGCCCCAGATGTCGGCGGCGGGTTCGGCACCAAAATCTTCCACTATGCCGAAGAAGCCATCGTGACCTGGGCCGCCGCTAAAGTGCGTCGCCCGATCAAATGGACGTCAGACCGCTCTGAAGCCTTCATGTCAGACGCCCATGGCCGTGACCATGAAACGGTCGCCAAGCTTGGCCTGGACGCTGATGGCAAGTTCCTCGCCCTCAAAGTCCAGACAGATGCGAATATGGGGGCTTATCTCTCAACCTTCGCACCTGCTGTACCAACATATCTCTACGCGACACTGCTGGCCGGGCAATACACGACGCCGCTGGTTTACGCGAATGTCCGTGCATGGTTCACCAACACAGTGCCAGTGGATGCATATCGCGGCGCTGGTCGTCCGGAAGCGACATATGTGATTGAGCAGATTGTTGAAGAAGCCGCCCGCCAGATCGGCATGGACCCAGCAGACCTTCGCGCCAAGAACTTCATCTCACCAGATGCGGTCCCATACCAAACGCCGGTAGCGCTGGAATATGATTCTGGCAATTACGCAGGCACACTGGAAATGGCGAAGAAGGCCATCAACTATGATGGGTTTGCCGCACGTCAAGCTGCTTCCAAAGCTGCGGGCAAGCTCCGCGGCATAGGGTTCTCAGCCTATATTGAGGCTTGCGGCATTGCCCCTTCTGCTGTTGTCGGTTCGCTCGGCGCACGGGCGGGGCTCTATGAGGTCGCGAACGTTCGCGTACATCCGACAGGGTCTGTCACGATGCACACCGGTACCCATAGCCACGGCCAGGGCCATGAGACGACCTTCGCCCAAGTGGTAGCTGAACGCCTTGGCGTGCCGATTGAGAATGTTGATGTTGTCCACGGCGATACCAACAACATACCGTTCGGTATGGGCACCTATGGCTCCCGTAGTTTGGCGGTTGGCGGTTCAGCGCTGGCAAAGGCGCTAGACAAGGTGGAAGCCAAAGCCAAGAAGATTGCAGCCCATCTGATGGAAGCGTCAGACACGGATGTGGAGTTCAAAGACGGCCAGTTCACCATCGCCGGTACTGATAAATCAGTGTCCTTCGGTGATGTCGCGCTGACAGCCTATGTCCCCCACAACTTCCCCCATGATGAGCTTGAGCCAGGGCTTGAAGAGCAGGCGTTCTACGACCCCGCCAACTTCACCTTCCCGGCTGGATGTCACATTGCCGAGGTCGAGATTGATCCCGAAACCGGCACTGTCACTTTGGCGAATTTCGTGGCGGCAGATGATTTCGGCAATATCGTCAACCCGATGATTGTCGAAGGCCAAGTCCATGGCGGCATCGCCCAGGGCGTTGGCCAAGCATTGCTTGAAGGTTGCGTCTATGATGAGGACGGCCAACTCGTGACCGGCTCCTACATGGATTACGCCATGCCACGCGCCGATAACTTGCCGAACTTCACCGTGGATACCCAGGTCACGCCCTGCCCCCACAACCCGCTTGGCGTTAAAGGCTGTGGCGAGGCAGGTGCGATTGCTGCACCCGCCGCCGTTATGAACGCTGTCACCGGGGCCATGCGCGCCGCTGGCGTCACCAAACCCATTGATATGCCCGCCACGCCCTCGGAGGTGTGGGCGGCGCTGCACGCGTCTTAAGGAGAACCCGGAATGTATGAGTTTAACTATCAGAAGGCCGGTTCCGTTGCAGACGCAGCGGCGAAGGTTGCAGGCGCTGACGACGGCACATTGATGGCCGGCGGCATGACACTGATCCCAACCCTGAAGCAACGCCTGGCTATGCCAAGTGATGTGGTCGACATTGGCCAATTGGCGGACCTCCAGGGCATTAGCGTTGCAGGCGGCAAGGTTTCCATCGGCTCCATGACGACCCACGATACGGTCGCCAACTCTGCTGACGTCAAAGGTGCCATCCCAGCGCTTGCAGTGCTGGCTTCCGGCATCGGTGATCCAATGGTCCGCAATCGCGGCACCATGGGCGGATCCGTCGCCAATAATGACCCAGCAGCGGATTATCCGGGCGCTGTGCTCGGCCTTGGTGCTACGGTCGTTACGGACAAGCGTGAAATCGCAGGCGATGCCTTCTTCACAGGCATGTTCGAAACCGCTCTGGACGAAGGCGAGATCATCACGCGGATTGATTTCCCAGTGCCGACCAAAGCCGCCTACACAAAATTCCCGAACCCAGCCTCCCGCTACGCCATTGTTGGCGTGTTCGTGGCGCAGACGGCTGACGGCGTTCGTGTCGCCGTGACAGGCGCTGGCGGCACAGCTTTCCGGGCGACGGAAATGGAAGCGGCGCTGAATGCCAACTTCTCCCCGTCCGCACTCGACGGCATTTCCGTCTCATCAGACGGCCTCAACAAAGACATCCACGCCAGCGCAGAATACCGCGCACACCTGATCGGCGTGATGGCTAAACGGGCGGTCGCTGCCTGCGGGTGAGGCAGTTAACGCCTTTGAAATCACGGAATTGTTTGAGGCGCGGCTTGCAAAAGGCCGCGCCTCTCTCTTTATGTAAGCGATGAACACTGCATCGCCCGCAGCTGCCCGACGTCGCCGATGGCCATATGTGCTGTTGGCGCTTGTGGTGTTGCTGGTGATTGCAGCAGCACTCACATGGCGCTTCCGCATCAGCGTGGCCGAAATGGCGGCGGAACAGAGCCTCCGCTTCATGGGCCTGGACGGCATTGCATTCGATATCGCGGAGGTCGAGGCAGACCGGGTTCGGCTAGAAAACCTGGGCATCGGCGGCAATGGCCCAAGTGCCGAAGCCGCGACGCTCATGTTCTCACCCGGCGGATTGATGAATGGGGAATTACGCGCGCTCCGCCTCGTCCAGCCAAGCATAACAATCAGCGAAGACGCTGACGGCGTGATGAGTATCGCAGGCATGCCTGATTTCGGCGGCAACAGCGAGACTACCTCGCCGACAGAAGGAAATGCGGCAGGAACGGAGACCTTCCCCACACTCCCTGACCTCGACAAGCTTGAGATCATTGACGGCACCATCCGGGTTAAAACCACTGCACTGAACGCGTCCGGTACTTTCGAAGCCTTGGCCACACGCACAGGGCTAGACGCGTTCAAGGTGCGGTTGAACAGCTATCTTGAAGATACAGACGGTCGCGCCATTGATATTTCGGCGCCTGCACTGGCGCTCACTTACACGCCGGACCGGCTACAAGCGGTTGGCGGCACACGGCTTTCGGTCGAGGAGCCGTCCCTCAAGCTCACAGCGAATCTTGGTCTATGGTTGGATCACACGATGACCCCGACTGGCGTCAGCGATACGGTGTCGATCATCACGAACGCAGACGCCACAGCCGATGGATCGACTGCGGTTCAAGATATTCGCGGGCGCGTCATCACAAAACTGCGGCCAAACCGCCCGCCGAGCATCCAGGCGGATATGCAGGTCTCCAGCTTGGAAGCTCAGGCAGTAGCGGCGGATATCGTCGCTATTGCTGGTGAGTTCAGCCATGGCGCAGTCAGCCTCAGCGTAGATGGCGTTGGCGGCTTTGGCTTCGTTGGTCTGACCGCAGATATGGCCCAGGACCGCCGTTTCGTCGCCATGGGTGCCAAAGGCGATATCAATGCCGCCCTGGCTGCCATGATTCTGCCGGGCTTGAATGCCGAAGGGCAGGCCCTGTTCGATATGGACATGAACGTGCCCATCACCCCGCTGATTAGCGGTGCTGCCCTGGATCAGGTGATCAGCGAGAGTGGTGGGCGCGCGGAAATCAAACTCGCGATCCCGAAGCTGAGTTATGGCAACCTCATCCAAGATGGCGGTGCGCGCGGGCAAATCGACTTGGCGCTTGACGGAACCGGTGCAACATTGACCTCCCCAGGCCTGCTCGTTAGCGGCGTGCAGCTGCCGCCAGACATTTTGGCTGGCCTACCGCCCGATATCCGCCGCGCCTTCCGTGACCCTGCCTTCCTGCGCATGGGCGGCCCAGGGCTCAACGGGACAGCAATCACCGTATCCCAAGACCTCACGGGTGGGTTTGCCGCCACTGGCAAGCTTGGCCTTGGTCTCTCCAATCCAAAAATTGCGCTTTTTCTGGAAGGCGACGCAGCAATGCTGCTGACCGCGGCTGGACGGGTTCAGGAACTCGACAGCCAGGAGATGACGCTCCGCCTCGTTGATGGCGCGTTTGGGCCAGCCGTTGTTAGTGGCCGGGTGGAACTGCGGGACGTCAAAGGGTCCGGCGAAACACTCTCCGCCGACGCCAAGCTATCCCTCAAGGCGCGCGGCAAGGTTGGCGGCTATGCGGTTAAGAGTGCTGATATTGACGTTTCGGGGCCGCTCAACCTAACGCCAGAACGCGCGACCATTGCGCCTAGGCCCGGCGGGCGCATCCAAGTGCGGGGGTTCTCCGGCCCCTTGCTGACATTTCTGGACCCAGTACGCCTGACGCTAACCAAGGCCAGGCAGCGGCGAATTATCTATGATCGGGTAGAAAACCGGCTCGATCTGAACCTAAGCTTTGCCGGGTTTAAAACCCGCGCTTTGCTGAATTCCGAGGATACGAACACGCCTTTCACTTTGGCGCTTGGCAGTGTGTCTGCCGCGATCAGCCCGGCGGGCGTTGATATGGCGCTTTTGGATGCCTCAGGCGTTCTGCCTGCATATGACCTAGCCGTTGAGAACGTGGACGCCAGGGTCCGGCTTGGTGCATCGGCACCTCAGAATGGCAGCCTGACTGTAGGCCGCATCCGGCATACAGGTGCCGAGCCTGCATTTGCACCACTCTCCCTCAAGGTTGGGCTTAAGGGGCGCGGGGAAACCATCAAATTCTCTGGCGCGCTCAAAGCTGCTTCAGAGAAGGCGACATTGGCGCTTGAGGGAACCCATGATTTGGGGAGTGGCGCTGGCGATGCCCGTTTCCAGTTAGGCCCCGTCGTCTTCGCGCCAGGCGTTGTGCAGCCCCAGGACTTCGCGCCATCGCTCTATCGCTTGCTGCTCGAGACCATCGGCCAGGTATCCTCTTCTGCCCGTGTCGCATGGGGGCCTGAGGGCATGCGGAGCCAAACAGGCGAGGCGACAATCTCCATTGATAAGCTCCGCACAGGCGAAGCCACCGTGGAGCAGGCAGAGGCTAAGATCGAGCTCTCCAGTCTATTCCCGCCGCGAACCGCCGGGCCGCAGCGTATTCGCATTGGGCGCATCGATGTCGGCGTGCCGCTAACGCACGGCATTCTTCTGCTTGATGTAAAATCGCCAAAGCAGGTGGATGTCGATATTAAACGGTTTGAGCTGTTCGGCGGTCTCATTTCTAGCCAGAAGCTCTCGATTGATCCGACGGCACAAGAATTCGATGCAGTTCTGAAAGTCACTGATATCGACCTTGCCAGCATCTTAGCGTTCGCTGAGTTCGGCGAGTTAAGCGCGACCGGCACGCTGGAAGGCGTGATACCGATCAGCTACCGCAATGGCGAACTGACCGTGCATGACGGCCTGTTGCGCACGGGTGCGGAGGGCGGTGTGCTGAAATACAAACCGCGCGCGCTCGATAAAGCACTGGAAGATGCGAACGAAAGCACGGGGCTTGCTGTGAAAGCTTTATCCAACTTCGCCTATGATGAAATCTCCATCCGCATCAATGAAATTGAAGCGGAGGAACTGCGGCTCGACATCAAGATTTCGGGTAAGAGTGTGGAGCTTTACGGCGGGCTGCCGTTTGAGTTCAACATCAAGGTCGAAGGGCCGATCCGCCAGATCATTCAGGAAAACCTGGCCCCGCCGCAATTACCGCCTGATGTGCAGGACCTTATCGAGCGGTCCCGGCGGCAGTAATCGCTTGCCGCGCCATAATGCGGAATGGGCCGAGCAGGACAAACGCAATCGCTAACTTCACCAGGAAGTCGCCCAGCAGCAGCGTTTGCCAGGGAACCTGCGTGCCATAGAAGGCGATGGAGAAGAACAGCACCGTATCCACCCCAGACGCGATGGTGGAGGAGACCAATGGTGCCTTCCACCAGCTACCGGCGCGAAGGCGGTCGAATACACGCACATCCAGCAATTGCGCCATGAGGAACGCTGTGCCGGACGCAATCGCGATCCTTGGCGTCGCGAGCGCGATTGAGGCTACAACAGCAACGGCGAAGCCCACATAGATCACGCGATTAGCGGCTTTCGGCCCCTCCGTCCGGTTCAGCAGATCCGTCACCAAGAACGTGATCGGATATGTGAGCGCGCCCCAGGTCAGCCAATCATTGATTGGATGCTGGACCAACACATTAGAGGCCGCGATCAGCACGACCATCGCAATCACGCCAAGCACGAAACGTTGGCGAGACACCCGATTTTCCGGAAGAAGGGACATTTTGATGTGGCCTAGTGAATGTCTTTGGGGCCGACCATGGCAGCTTTGAGCTTCGCCCAGGTGAAGCCATTGCCCATGCAGATGTCGAGGATGACTTTTTCTTTGTCGGCGACGCGGCCAGCCGCGGCCACGACTTCATGGGCAAATTTCATCGGCACCACGACAGCACCGTGCTGGTCCGCATGCACCAGATCGCCATCGTTGACGATCATGCCACCAATGTTCGCCTGGACGCCGAATTCGACCATGTGCACGTGGGCATGGCTGGGTTTGATTGACCCGGCGATCGCCTGGAAGCCTTCCGCCCAATCTGGAATATCCCGGATGCAGCCGTCGGTGACGACGCCAAGGCAGCCAAGCGCTTTATGGATGTTGGAATTCACTTCACCCCAGAAGGCACCAGTGCCGGCGCGCGCGCCGTCCAGGTCCTGCAGAATGCTGATCTTCGGCGTGTCGCCCTGGCTGACATATTCATAATAATCGACACGCTTTTTCGCAGCCGCATCGCCCTGCAGCATGCCCGGATTAACGGAGCGGATGAGGCCCGTTTTCGCCACGCCCACAATGGATTTCAGGTGCGGGAATGGGCAAACCAGAGGCTCTGTCGTAAAGCCGCCATCGCGCGAACGCTGGTCAATTTCTTCCAGTGCGTTGCATACAGTTGGCGTGTCGAGCTCAGTCAGAGCAGCGAGAAGTTCAGGCGTGATGTCAGCGCTCATGGCAGCAGGCGTCCTTCGGCAGAAATTTTATGATTGGGCGGAGGAATAGGCCTAGATCAGACAAACTGCAAGCGTGTGACCCGCCGATCCGGCAGGAACATATGCCACGCAGCCGCTATCAGGCCGATAACGCCTGCCGCTAACCACATATTATCGTAGCCGCCAGTTAGATCGAATACGACGCCGCCAAGCCATACGCCAAGGAAAGCGCCAAGCTGGTGGCTAAGGAATACAGGTCCGTAGATGCTGGAAAGATAACGGGCACCCAGCATGTGCGTAACAAGGCCGGATGTGAGGGGCGCAGTGCCAAGCCAGAAGAAGCCCATAACAGCCGCGAAGATCAGCGTGGACGTTACCGTGATCGGCATGGACATATAAATCGCAATGGCGACGGCACGGACAATATAGATCAGCGCCAGCAGCCTTCGCCGACTGTAAACCGCGCCAAGCCGGCCGAAACTATAGCAGCCAATCGCATTACAGATGCCGATCAGCGCAATGGCTGATCCGGCAGCCGAAGTCGGCAGGCCACAAAGCGCCAGGAAGTTTGGCAGATGGTTGACGATAAACATCAACTGGAAACCGCAGACGAAGAATCCCGCCATCAGCATCAGATAGCCCGGATGCCGCATCGCCTCTGCAATGGCTGCGCGCACACCGATATCTGGCTCATTGGACGCCGTGCCGGCATTGCCGCCCTGGCCTCGGAACGCAATCGCCAGAAGCGCGATGGCGCAGGCAACTGCTGCCAGCACCCATGCGACCGTGCGCCAATCAAAGGATTCCAGCGCCTGCTGCGCGCCAGGCACAACCGTTGCCTGGCCCATAGCGCCCGCAGCCGCGATGATGCCGAACATGGTTGACCGGTCTTTAGGCGGTACGAGGCGCGCGACAGCCCCCGCCATCACACCGAAACTGGTGCAGGCGAGACCGAGGCCGATGGCGACGCCAGCGCCCAAGATCAGCATCCCGCCACCTTCCGCCAGCGCCATGATGGCGAACCCGGCACCATAGGCTGCTGCGCCTAGCAGTAATGCCGGGATTGGCCCCATTTTGTCCGCTATGACACCTGCAAACGGCTGGAGCAGGCCCCAGAGCAATTGATGCAAGGCGACTGCGAATGAAAACGCGCCGATGCTAATAGCAAGCGATGTGCTCGTCGGCTCCGCGAACAGCCCCATGGTGGAGCGGAGGCCAGTCGATAGCAGCATGATCATGCAGGCTGCCGTAATTGCCGCCCAAGCGGCAAAGCCGATGCCGTTGGTCCCGGATTTGGTCGCAGCTGAGGGCGTAACCAAAGGCGCCAACTTCATATCGCCAACGATCGAGGCCGAGCTATTTCGCGCCCAACGTGGCCTTCGGCCAACACCTAAGCGCAGGTGTCCATCCGCCCAGAACGAAGGAAGCAGGCCGCGATCCGCAAATGCGGCGCGGTAAGATGCGCGATATATGCGTTTCATAGGGTGGGGTTAAGCGCCTTCAATACCAAGCACGTCCGCCATGGCGTATAGCCCAGGCGGCTTATCAGATATCCACTGAGCACCGCGAATGGCACCGCGGGCGAACAAGCTGCGGTCTGTGCAGCGGTGGGTGAACTCCATCCGCTCCCCCGCACTGGCGAACATCACTGTGTGCTCACCAACAACGTCGGCGCCACGCAAGGCTGCGAAGCCGATAGCGCCGTCTGGGCGCACGCCGGTTTCACCTTCGCGAGACCAGATCGCCACGTCATCTAAATTGACGCCCCGCCCCTTCGCTGCAGCCTTACCAAGACCAACGGCAGTGCCCGAAGGCGCATCGATCTTATACTTGTGATGCATTTCCAGAATTTCGATGTCGTAATCTGGCCCAAGTACGCCAGCAACCTGCTGCACGAGGCTCATAAACAGATTGACCGCAACACTCATATTTGGCGCATAGAGAATCGGTACGGTTTTGCCTGCTTCGGCCAATGCCGCTTCCTGGGCGGGGTCGAGGCCGGTCGTGCCGGTTACAAAGGATGCGCCATGCTTGGCCGCGAGGGCTGCATGGTCCGCCGTCGCTTGGGGTACCGAAAATTCGATCACGATGTCCGCTGCTTTAAACACAGCTTCCGCCGAATCGCCGACCACCACACCGATAGGGCCAATGCCCGCCAGATCGCCCGCATCCCGGTGCAGCAGGGGGGAATCTGGCAGTTCAGACGCAGCGGCGACGGTCATGCCCTCAGCCTCATGCGCCAATTGAACCAGCAATCGGCCCATGCGCCCACCAGCGCCCACAATTCCTACCTTCATCAGCCCAATTCCCTCGCAAATATATCTGTTGGGATATGTCTTAGTGCATTCGAGCCAGCGCGGAAACTTGTGCGCGCTCGGTATTCCAGCGAAGCTTTCTAGGCTGGGGGCAAAATAGAAGAGCGAATCTCGGCAAAACCAACTCTCTGGGAGGAGACTTCGATGAAGCGATTTACATTGGCCGCCGCTGTCATGACAGCGGTTATAGGCATCGGCACCGCCGCCCAAGCGGTAGAGTGCAAGCCATCTAAATGGGGCAAAGACGACCAGATCGGCGCCGCCAACTATGTCACGCCTGAATAAGTGCTAATGGCAACGAAGCTCGTCAAGAAAGGCGAGAGCCATCCGCTTGGCATCGTTGTTGACCCGAACATGCCCGCCTTCCCGCCGCGCGGAATGATGCTGCAGATCGTGCAGCCCGGCCAGCAATCAGGCCGCTTCCGCACTGAGTTCGGCTGGAACATCGTCTATAATGGCGACATCGCCCAGCTTTGGTGGGGTACGGGCCCGCAGATTGATGGCCTTGGCCATCTCGGCGAAGAAGACATGTACTACAACTGCAATATGGGCGTTGATTTCGCCGACATTTCAGGCCTGAAAGCGCTTGGTGTTCACAATATTCCACCGATGATCGGTCGTGGTGTGATGATCGACATGGCCAAGCATCGCGGCAAAACCGTGCTAGACGCTGGTGAAAGCTTCGGTCCTGATGACATCAAAGCAGCAGCAAAGGCGCAGGGCGTCGAGATCCGCCAAGGTGACGTTGTGCTGTTCCACACCGGCTGGACCGATAACATGCTGGAAAGCGACCCGAAGGCATGGGTCTCCGGCGAACCGGGCATCGATAATGCGGCAGCCGTGTATCTCGCCCGGCAGAACGTGATGGCAGTTGGCGCTGATACCTGGGGCGTTGATGTTGTACCGCCGAAGAAGGGCGACAAGGTCTTCTACGGCCACGTCACGCTGTTGAAGGAAAACGGCATCTAAATTCTGGAAACCATGAACACGGGCCGCCTCGCCAAAGAAGGCGTGAATGAGTTCATGTTCGTGTTGGGCCAAGCCCGCGTTAAAGGCACCGTTCAGATGATCATCAACCCGGTCGCCATGTGGTGATGCGGACTGAAATTCTCTGACGATGAGGGGAGGTCTTCGGGCCTCCCTTTTTTTGCGAAGGGCCTTTAGCGAAAGCCACGACTTCTCGGCATTTGCTACGCAAAAACCTGCCGGTCTAATGATGGGCTGAGTGGGGTTTCGGCGTTTGTCTTGCAAACACTAGTGGCGGGAGTGACGGGACTCGAACCCGCGACCTCTGGCGTGACAGGCCAGCGCTCTAACCAACTGAGCTACACCCCCAAACCGGCGCGTTGCACACAGTTGAGACGGCGGTATGTACTGGCGCTGAGACGCGCCGTCAATACCCTCTAACGAACAATATAGACGCTAGTACCTTACGCCATGTAAACGCCACCGTTCACTTGAATCGTCTGTCCCGTCGTATAAGCGCCTTCAGGCGTGCACAGCAGGCGAATCATCGCCGCCACCTCGTCCACAGAGCCCGCACGATTCAGCGGAATTCCACGATCAGTTATGCTTGGGCGTGCGCCAGCACTTTCGCCACGTGTCGTATCAATCATGCCGGGCGCAACAGCGTTCACTGTAATGCCGTGCTGCGCTAATTCGCGCGACAGGCCGCGCGTGAAACCTTCAAGGCCCGCTTTGGCCGTATTCACATGAATTCGGTTCAGAGTGCCGACCCGATTCGAAATACCGCTGAGCGTGACGATGGCACCACCTTCACCGCCAGCAATGATATGCGGCGTGAAAGCCTGACAGACATGGAACGCCCCATCCAGTGCCGAATCGATGACGTTCCGCCATTCGCTGTAATCCATATCCAGGAACGGCGTTTGGTTGCGGTGCGCGACATTGCTGACAATTACGTCCATCCGGCCAAAGCGATCCATTGCTGCTGCCGCCATGGCATCGACCTCTGTGCGGTTCGTGACGTCAGCCATATATGCCAACGCCTTTACGCCGTAGTCCCGCTCCAGGCTCGCTACAGTCTCTTCAACAGCGGCTTGGTCACTGCGGCCATTGACGACGACATTGGCACCAATTGCTGCCAGATGCTCCGCCACGCGCTTGCCGATGTTCTTGCCAGCCCCTGTAACGACGGCTGTTTTGCCAAGAAGAGACTTCCCGCCAGGATTGATCACACTACGCACTCCCCAGACTGTCTCTTATACACATCTCCGAGCCCACGAGACCTCTCTACATCTCGT
>CAJXVF010000011.1 GCA_913060845.1 uncultured Alphaproteobacteria bacterium
AGATGTAGAGAGGTCTCGTGGGCTCGGAGATGTGTATAAGAGACAGTCCCAGTGCAGCTTTCGTTGCTCCGGATCAAACCGATAGGGCCGGAACGCATTATTCACCAGCACATCGACCTTACCGAACGCATCCACCGCCTGCTCAACCAAGCCGAACGCTTGCTCTCGCTCCGTCACATCAGCTTGGACGGCGATGGCATCCCCGCCTGCTGCTTCACAGGCCACAACGCTTGCCGCCGCCGCGTCTGCATTCGCCAGATAATTGACGGTGACCGCCGCCCCTTCCGCCGCAAAGGCCCGAGCAATGGCAGCACCAATGCCCCGGCTGGCACCAGTTACGAGGACAGATTTCCCGGCGAAATCCAATGGATTATTCCGGGATCAAGTCTGTTTTGATGACAGCGCTCATATCCAGGTCCGCCTTAATCAATCCGAGGCCCTTGAAGGTTTCAGCACCCTTTTGCAACAGGTCGATATCGAAATGACCAAGGCCCTTGGCCCGGGTCGTGTTTGACTGCGCAGAGATATTGCGGATCTTGATGATCTCCAAGTTCACCGCTTCATTCCTGCCATTAATGGTCCGTGTGATAGCGATTTTGGCAGCATCTGCAGGCTCCGCGATCATCCACGCAGCACTGTCGCGATAGGCTGCCAGAAAGCGCTTCAGCAGCGGTTTGTTGGCGGCATAATAGGCTTCTGTCACGACGAACATATCGCTTGGAATGTTCAGGCTATCGGCGACATTAATGACGTTCACATCGCCCAGGCCTTTCAGCTTGCCCACATAAAGGCCGGTATCTGTCGCCGCCGTAGCATCGACTTGGCCTTGAATAACCGGTGCAAAGTTCAGCAAGCCCGTAACTTTGATGGTCACGTCTGCTTCCGTCAGTCCAACTTGATGCAACAGCACCTGAAGATTCTGGCGGGTGCCGCTGGAAAGGCTGTAGACGCCAATGGTCTTGCCTTTCAGGTCTTCCGGCTTTGCGATCCCTCGGCCGACTGGTGCCACGACGTTAAACACGTTCTGCGGGTAGATATTATAGATCGCGACCAGCTTTTCGCCCTTATCCAGCGCCTGGTAGAACGAGGCCGGGTCCGTGAACGCAACGTCCGCTGCACCCGCCAGCATGTTCCGAACCGCGGACCCGCCGCCAGCGCCCGGCACGTATTTCATTTCAATATTGTGGGCCTTGAAGAAGCCTTTGTCTGGCTCAGCCAGAATGTTGGTGATCTCGCTGATAGACTTGCTCCACCCCGCGATCCGCACCGTATCCATGGACTGCGCAGTGGCCGTTCCAGCCGCCAGCAGCAGCGCCGCAGCGGCTGCCAAAGTCTTGAAGATCATGTCTCTTTCCCTTTCATCCAGCTGCTTAGCAGCCAACGTTCAAACAGAATTGTGAGTTGATAAAACAGCATGCCCAAGGCCGTGATGACGATGAACAGCGCAAACATCAGCGTTGAATCCATCATGCCCTGGGCCGCGATAATGCTGGCACCGAGCCCTGCATCCCCGCCAATGAATTCGCCGACAACAGCCCCAACCAACGCCAACACAATGGCAACGCGCACACCTGCCATAATCACAGGTAGACCAGACGGGATTTTCAGCCGCAGTAAGGTTTGGCGCCTGGATGCGCCCAGCATGCGGAACAGGTCTCGTTTTTCAGGCGGCACCGATTGCAGACCAGTCAGCGTGTTCTCAAGCAGCGGAAAGAAGCAGATCAGCGCCGTGATCACGATGGTGGAGGTCATCCCGAACCCAAACCAGACGATGAAGATTGGCCCCAGCGCCAGTTTTGGCACGACCTGGCTCGCCAACACATACGGCCAGAGCAAGCGGCGCAGAAAATCGACCTCCCCGAGCAAGACCCCGGCGACAAACCCGATGGCGCAGCCAAGTGCGAAACCGAGCAGCGTCTCCACTGCCGTCACCCAAACATGCGGCCAGAGGAACCCAACCGTCAGACCCTCCCACAACACAATGAGAACGGCGGAGGGTGCAGGAATAACGAGCGGAGAAATGCCCGTCAGCCGCACAAACCCTTCCCAAAGCGCCAGAAGAGCGACGAACAAGGCGAGCGACAGCATGCTTGCGCGCGTCATGCGACTGCCCGTCTGGTTGGCGTCATAGCATGACGGAGATCAAGGCAGGCGGCGTTGAATGCTGTCGAATAACGCTGGGTTTGATTGCGTGGGCGCGGCAGGTCTATATCTGCCGAGAACACAATCCGCCCCGCATCCATCACCGCCACACGATCTGCCAAGTACACGGCCTCACCGATATCATGGGTGACGAACAGCACTGTCGTATTGCGGATGGTGGCAAGCTGCAGCAGGTCATCCTGCAGTTCTTCACGGGTGATGGCGTCGAGTGCTGCGAACGGTTCGTCCATCAGCAGGCCTGCGGGCTCTGTAATGAGGGCGCGCGCCAAGGCGACGCGGCTTTGCTGGCCGCCGGATAGTTGACGCGGATACCGATTGGTATGTTCTTTTATGCCAACCAGTTCCAGCAATTCTTCAGCCGCCGTGCGGTCAGCCTGAATTACGGTCTGGTGCAGGGAGATAGGCAGGAGCACGTTGTCTAGCACTGTCCGCCACTCCAGCAGTGACGGCGACTGGAATACAAACCCGACATTGCGGGAGGGCGCTGCCACATCCTTACCCAGCATTTGGACTGATCCTGCCGTCGGTTGCAGCAATCCCGCGGCCATTTTCAGCAACGTCGTTTTCCCGCAACCGCTGCGGCCAACGAGGCAATGCAGGGCACCAGCAGGGATAGACCATCCGACGTTCGAAACGACGTCCCCGCCGCCCCCATAGGCGAAACTGGCGGCGTGGATATCGAGGAAATTGGGACTATTCGGCATAGGGTGCCAGCCTGTCTGCCGCGGCAAGCGCGCGTCCGTCGATCTCCACAATACGGACGAGGTCACTCAAATTATAGCGGCCATCGTGATGCCATCCAGCCTCTGGCGCCGTCATGTCGCCAAGCGCGGCGATACGGGTCACCCCAACCGCACCCAATGCTGCCGAAAGCGTAAAAAGACGACGAGGCGGGGCAGCGATGCCAACCGTCTGCAGCAGCCGCTTGTAAGGTGCTGCGCGGGCGGGAACACTGGCTAGATCATCAACCGCCACAACACGAATCGAGCGGTTCAGGGCGCTTGGGCCGAAGCCATCTGCACTCTCCAAAAAGGATACCGACCAAGCGCCGTTTGGATCACCGACGACCGCTGGCCCCGCTGTCATTTCCTCTGCGCTGCGCCACGCTGCGATGCTGGCGGCCTCAATCAACGCGAGCGCACGCCGGGGGAATTTTTGCTCTAGCGCCGAGAGTTCATGGGCTAGGTATTGCGCGAACTGTCGGGGAGCAGCGCTGCCTCCAGCTTCCACAAAAATCGTGTGGGGGCTGTAGCAGCCTTGTTGGTCATAGCGCGCGACATCATAGGCTGCACGGCGCGCTGTGTCAGATGCCTTGGCGGCATCCAAAGCCTCCCGCCCAATCAGGCTGAAGCTGACTTTGTGGCCATAAGCCAGAAAGCGCGTCGTGATGGGTGCACGGGATTGGATGGCGGCAAGCGCTTCATTGCCGCCGAACGCCAACGCTACATCCGCTTCGGCCAACAAAGCGCGCTCGGCTTCCTCTTCGCCGCCCTTCCACCATGTGATGGCAATGCAATCCGCCAGTTCCGGCTCAATCTCTGCCAGCAGCTGAGCGAACCAGGTTGCGAACATTGGCTCGGCGCTTGGAACTTTCCCAATCGTGCCGGCCTTCACCAGAAGCCCTGAAACGAGGCTCCAGAGCGGCAAGCCCGGCACATTGCCAGCCCAGATATGCGCTAGGACCTCTGGTCCATAGGCCCGACCATAACCACCTTTAGTGAGCGGCTGGAAATCATCCAGTATCGTAGGGTTAGGAAAATCTTCCGCCAAGAAGCGCTGTAGCTCTGGTTTACGGAACGATTTCAGGTATTCCGTCAACCCAAGCCGCAACATCTCCCGGTCATAACCGGTGATCGCAGGCA
The DNA here is from genome assembly GCA_913060845.1 of uncultured Alphaproteobacteria bacterium. Classification (GTDB taxonomy): domain Bacteria; phylum Pseudomonadota; class Alphaproteobacteria; order Bin95; family Bin95; genus VMCJ01. The sequence continues at coordinate 4,026 of CAJXVF010000011.1, forward strand.
GAATATCTTCCATCCGGCGGCGGCAGGGATCACTGCGATCCAGCAAGCGGGCAATCGCTTGATCCACGATATCCACCACGCGCGCAACAGGATATTGCGCCAGGTACCGCTTAGTATGCGTCCGCACATGTGCTGCCATCGCCTGCATATCAGCGCCCGAAAGTACCGGGACTTCAACGGCGATATCCCGGCCCGGTCCATTAAACCGAAGCGCCTCCCATTGGAGTGCAGCGGGATCAAGCCCGGGCAGATGGCATGCGCGTTCGGCCATGGTCGTCAGGCAGCACCAGCCGCCTTCAGGAATTCATCCACGGCCATGGAGCAGCCCTGCGCCGCCGTTCCTGCCGCCCGGCCAAGCAATTGGAACCCGCCATCAACGGCGATCCCTGAATCTTCAGTCAAAATCGTTGTAACGATATTGAAATGGGCCAGGTCCGTATGCGCCAAAATGCCGATCTGGCCGTCAGGCAAGCTATCCCCTGTCAGCGGATTAACAACCCGGCTCCGAACCCAATGGGGACCTGATTTGATAGAGGGACAGATGGCATTGCCATCATCGTAAAACTGGGATGAAAGCTCTGTCATGCCGTACATATTGATGCATGCGCTGCGCGGAATACCGAACGCAGCGGTGAGCGCGTCATAGAACTCATCCGGCTCTAGCTCACGGGAGTGGCCCTTAAATCCGCCTGTATCCAGAATACGGCTGCCGGGTGGCAGTTTGACCGTATGCCCAACACGCGCCATTTCATCCAGCACATGGACAAGGCTGAAGCTCGCGCCAAGGAGAGCATATGGCTCGCCCGTTTCTTCCGCTTCAGCCAAGTCCGCATACAGCCGACTGAATTCAATCCCGCGCTCACACACGAGATGGCCGCTGCCATGGATGCCGAAATCCTTGGCCGCCAGGTTGAGGTAATGCGCCAGGGAGGAGTTCGGCATCATCGCAGGCGATGGGAATAGGATGCCCATATGCATCCGCTCACGCTCCCCCATAAATCGATCCCGGAAGTTCCGGCGCATGGAGGCGTCGTAGACATCCAATACCGGGTGATAGCTCTTGCCCCGCACACCGCCCAACGTGGTGCCGCTGGTCATGAAGGTCGCCGCAGCATCTGTGATGGGCGTGCAGGTCAGGTCCATGGACTTGAAAGCGTTGATGGGAACGGCTGGAATATCCACCCAGGACTTGACCATGCGCGGGGTTTTCCCGCGCGACCGGGCAAATTTCTGGAAAGGCGCATTATTCTCGAACTGATAGGAAAACAGCTCGAGCGCCATTGCGTTGAACTGGGCGTCATCTGCCCCATCCGCCGCAATAAAGTCCAGCAATGCCGCGACAATCGCGTCCTGGCTCATCAAGTCATCCTTCGTACGCACGGAATTCCGGCGCGGAATATGACTTTGCTGGATGGAGCAAATCCCATTTCCTACGCCGGCGTGATCCGGGTCAGGTTCAAAGGGTCATCGCACCGGCGCACAAGCGCCCATCGACATCTCAGCCTCTTTGGTGAGGCTCCCCTATGGATATCTTTTCTAAGCTAGGCCCAGCCACGCGTTGCGTCAACCCACGCCGCTAGATACGCGAGCGGTGAACGTCTCTCGAAACGGGAGTAAGGGCAACTATGCCGAACTAGTCCGTGGCAATTCCCTGGATTTCGGTGTTGCGTCAATGCTTTCCCATGCCCCATTCTCACCCAAGCAAATTTTTGAGGGATTCTGGCTTTGAAAACGGCGTTATTGACGGGCGGCAATGGGAATTTGGGGCGGTTAGTTGCTGATCGGCTGCGGGCGCGTGGGGTTGCGGTCATCAAGTTTGATCTTCCTGGTACCGAGAAACCAGAAGAGCAGGACCGGGTGATCTTGGGTGATATTCGGGACGCAGATGCGGTGGACAAGATCATCGCTGACCATAAGCCGGATACCATCTACCACTTGGCATCACTGCTTTCAGGCAGTTCTGAGGTTGATTTAGCGGCCTCCTGGGCGATCAATGCGACGGCGTCTTTCAATCTGCTGCAATCCGCCATGCGGCGCGGTGTTGATCGGTTCTTCTTTGCCAGCACCGTCGCGACATATGGTGCCGATATGGGTGACCCGCTGCCTTTGAACGCGCAGCAATGGCCTGAGAACTTCTACGGGGCGACGAAGGTCGCGGTGGAGCGGCTTGGCGTTTATTTCAAGCAGAAGCACGGGCTGGACTTCCGCTGCCTCCGCTTCCCGCTGGTGATTTCACCATTCGCACCGCCGAGCGCTGTCACAGCATATCCCTCCCATGCGCTCCGGGCGGCATATGAAGGCCGGTCGTTTACGTTCCCGGTCTCCCCAGATATCGGCATGTCGACGCTGTATCTGGATGATGTGATCCGCTCCATCGAGGAATACAGCTTTGCAGAGCACGACCGTCTGACGGAACATGCTTATAACCTGCACGGCTATTTCGTTTCGGCTGCATCTGTCGTTGACACCATCAAGGTCCGATACCCGGATTTCGCCCACGACTACGCGCCGGACCCCGCCGTAGAAGCGCTGCTTGGTGGCTGGCCAGATGCCATGGACATGACCGCCGCCGCTGCAGATTGGGACTGGAAGCCTGCCTATGATTTCCTTGAAAGCGCCGACGCGATGTTCGAGCTGCTGAAGCAGGAAAACCCTTACCCGAACAACCGAAGCTCATAGGCACTCCGACAGCGTTGATCAAAGCTTTGTCGCGTATCTGACTGGGCTAGCGAGATGGTGTAGGGGGCGGAAAGGGCCGCCCTACCTACTCAATCGCGGATTCAGCACGTCGCGCAATTGGTCACCAACCAAGTTGATGCTGACAATTGTCACCAAGAGTGCCAGGCCAGGGAATACGCTGATCCAGTATTTTCCGGTCAGCATATATTCAAAGCCATTGGCGATCAGCAGACCCAGCGACGGTTCCGTCACAGGCAAGCCAATGCCGAGGAAGGACAGTGTTGCTTCCAGGCTGATTGCGCTGGCCGTCTGCACGGCACCGACGACGATCAGGGGGGCAACGACATTGGGCAACATATGGCGGAAGATGATGCGCGCGCGCCCAAGGCCAAGGCAGGTGGCGGCGGAAATGTATTCCTTCTGCCGTTCGACGAGTGCCGTGGCGCGAACGGTACGGGCGTAATAGGCCCATTGCACCGCGACGAGCGCGATCATCGTCTTGTCGACGCCACGACCAAGTGCGGCCAGCAGCATCAGCGCGATGAGGATAGCTGGAAAGCTTAGCTGCAAATCGACAATGCGCATGATGAAAGCGTCAATGCGGCCGCCGTAAAATGCTGCAAGCAAGCCAATTGCGGCACCGATACTGAGCGCGATCAAGCCACTGATGACGCCAACTGTAAGGCTGATCCGGAGCCCGTAGAATATGGCGCTCAACATATCCCGGCCCTGATCGTCCGTACCGAGCATGTAGACCTTCTCGCCGGTGAAATCGGTCTCACCTGGGGCAAGACGCGCGTCCATTACGTCGATCTGGCCAAGGTCATACGGATTCTGCGGCGAGATCCATGGTGCCAAGAGGGCCACCAAAACAATGGCGACCAGAACGATCAGGCCCATGACGGCGACCGCGCTATGACAGTACTGACTGGTAAAACGGCGGAACGGGTGCTCCGCCTTTTCCGGCACCGGTGCCTCGATGGGAAGATTGGCGGGAAGATTGGCGGCTTCGCTGTCTATGCTCATTTGCCGGCTCCGCCCAGCCGAACACGGGGGTCCAGCAGGGAATAAGTGAGGTCAACCAACAGGTTGATCGTAACGAACATCAGCACCGTCATCATTAAGTACGCAACGATGATCGGACGGTCGAGGACCTGGATCGACTCGATAATGAGCTTGCCCATACCTGGCCAGGAGAAAACGGTTTCTGTCACGACCGAAAACGCGATCAGCGAGCCGAACTCCAGCCCCAGTACGGTGACGACCGGGATCATGATATTTTTCAGGATGTGCTTGAGGACAATGCGCTGCTCTGACATGCCCTTAGCACGGGCAAATTTCACATAATCCTGCAGTGCCGCTTCCTTACAGCCAGCGCGCGCCAGCCGCATAACCAATGAGATGTTGGTGAGTGCCAGATTAACCGCCGGCAGCGCCAGATGGGTAAGGCCGTCCCATGTCAGAAAACTGACCTGGATGCCAAATAGATCCGTCGTCTCGCCACGGCCGGTCGCCGGCAACCAGCCGAGCATCACGGCAAACAGCATGATCATCATAATGCCAACCCAGAAGGTCGGAAGGCTGAAACCCAGGATCGAGCCAGCCATCATGGTTTTCGAAAACTTAGAGTCAGGCTTGAGCCCGGCATACATGCCAAGCGGCACGCCAAGCACGATGGATAAAAAGAGTGAGGCGAATGCCAGTTCAAGGGTCGCCGGCATGCGCTGGATAATCAGCTTCAACGCTGGTTCGCCGAAAACGAAAGATATGCCCAGATCGCCTCGGAGGGCGTTCTTCACAAAATAGAAAAATTGCTCATGCAGCGGCTTATCAAGGCCAAGCGCCTTGATGGCCCGCGCCATTTCTTCCTGGTCGAAGTCCGGGTTGATCAGAATATCAACCGGGTTGCCAATCACATTGACGCCAAAAAATACAATCGTCGCCATCACCGCAACGACAAGTGCGGCCTGGACGAGACGCCTTAGAAGGTAGGACCACATGGGTTTGCTTTCCTGCGAGCCCGAAATGCGGAGGGCGCCTCACCACCCCGCTCCTGCCAGATGGCAGTGCGAAGCGGCGAGGCGCCCTTGGCTACATTAGCTTACCGCTTCAGCTTACTGCTTCTTCAGCGAACGAAGCGATGTACGCTCGTCCGTGCGTGGCAGATATTTCAAGCCCTTCGTGGTTGCCCACGTGTTGACTTGATAGTGCAGCGGGATGACTGCCAGATCACTGATTGCAATTTCCGTCGCTTCGGCAAGCAGCGCAGCGCGCTTCGTGTCGTCAACGGTCGCAAGCGCATCTTCGATCAGCTTATCCGTTTTAGGGTTGGAATAGCGGCCCCGGTTGGAAGCGCCAAAGCCCAATTCCTTGTTGTGCGTATGGACAAGCGATTTCAGCGGTGAAGATGCTTCACCCGTGCCAGAACCCCAACCAACCAAGATGAAGCTATACTTCGGTTCGCCATTCGGCCCGCCACGGGAGGCGGAGCGGAAATAGACGCTCTTCGGCATGGTTTCGATCTGGGTCTTGATGCCAACGCGGGTCAACATCTGGCCAATCGCTTGAGCGATTTTGGCGTCGTTGATGTAGCGATCATTCGGCCCATGGATGGTCAAGCCAAAGCCGTTTGGATAACCAGCTTCCGCCAGCAATTCCTTAGCGCGCTTCGGATTGTATGCCTGTGGCTTCAGCTTGTCGGACGTGCCGAAGAAGCCTGGTGGCAACAGCTGGCCAGCTGGAATAGCAATACCTTCCATCACACGGGAGACGATAGCGTCCCGATTGATAGCCATAGAAATTGCCTGACGGACACGCAGGTCCTTCAGCGGGTTCTTGCCATCTGTACCAGTAATGAACGGAGAGTTGTCACGGAACCGATCCATGTGAAGATAGATCACACGGTTTGAGATGCCGCTGGCGAGGGTGACGCCATCTGTCTTCTTCAGGGTTTCGATATCAGCCGTCGGGACGCTATCGATCATATCGACATCACCAGAAAGCAGCGCCGCAACGCGAGTCGGGTTGGACTTGATCGGCTTCATGGTGACTTTATCAAAAGCCGCCTTTTCACCCCAATAGTCTTCATTTTTGACGAGCACGATACGGTCGCTCGGCAGCCATTCAACGAACTTGTATGGGCCAGTGCCGATCATGGCAGGGCCTGCATTGAAGTCTGCCGTTTTGACGTCTGCGCCAACGTCGCTGGAGATAATAGAGACCGTGGAGAGGTCAACCGGCATCAGCGGGTAGGGGCGCTCAGTCGTCACGCGAATCGTGAAGTCGTCAACCTTGGAGAAGGTCTTGCCTTTGAGATAGGTGCCAAAGGAGGACGGGCTGTTCGGCACGTTTGGCGCACGTTCAGACGTGAACATCACATCATCGGCGTTGAAATCCGAACCATCGTGGAACTTGACGCCCTTGCGGAGCTTGAATTCCCAAACCAAGTCACTGACCGGTTCCCATGACATAGCAAGGCCAGGCGTCAGGTTCTGGTTTTCATCTTGGATGATCAGCGCATCATAGATGTTGGACGAGAAGGAGTTGTTCGGCCCAAGGTTATGATAATGCGGGTCCATCGCTGACGGCTCTGAATAGATGCCGATCTTGACGTCGTCCGCACGGGCAGCACCCGCTGCGAGCAATAGCGTAGCGCCGAGCGCCGCGCCAAATTTTAGGGATCGCCTCATAGGGCCTGCCTCCGTTTGTTATTATCATCGAAGGCTAGACGATAACGACAAATGCGGCAGAACGCCAAGCGAATGATGCGTCGTTCCGCCTAAAAAGCACCGAAGCTATATAAAAGGCCGAACCAACAAAGAGCATTTAGAGCGAATGCCCAAATAATAATCTCCCGGTCGTTCGCTTTGCTGTCAATTAAGGCACAGAGAGCTGCATCCGCCGGCACGGCCTGCGGGCTCCGGCGCAGAAAGCGGAGGAGGGGACGCTCCGCCGGAGCCCGCACCGCCACAGCGGGCAAGGGAGGGACATCCCCTGTGGCGGAAGAGAATGGGGTGAACTCTGACGCGCCCATGGATGCACTTGTCGCTTCTGCTGCATAAGTCATTTGAGGGCGCTCCTGGTTTTCGAAATGTCAGTTCAAAGATGTTCTGGTCAAAGCCGATCTGGCCAATCCCCTTCAACGACAGCTATCATCACCGGGATCGCTGAACGCACGCTTGCGGTATGGCGAGAATATTCGCCGCAAAACATGGCGGCATTTGACCTAATTCCGGGCCAAGTCATGGCATGGCCCATTGCACCAATAAGGATCGCCTGAATGACCCGCCTCCCACTTCCAGACGCAGCAGACCTCTCCCCCCGCCAGAAAGAGGTGATTGAGCTGGTCACAAATGGCCCACGCGGCGGCGTACGCGGCCCCTTTGGCGCATGGATTAGAAGCCCTGAAATGGCTGTTCTAGCGCAGGAGCTTGGGGCGCATGTGCGGTTCCGCTCCTGCCTTTCAGATGAAGTCCGGGAAATTGTGATCTGCCAGACGGCCAAAAGCCTGAAGGCGCAATATGAATGGTTCGCTCATTGCCGCATTGCTCTGGAAGCTGGCGTTGATGCAGCAGCGATGGAGGCGATCCGCACCGGGGCTCGCCCGACGACCCTGCCCGCTGACCAGATGATGGCCTATGAGGCAGCCGAAGAAATCACGCGCACAAAGCGCCTGTCAGACGCAACCTATGCCCGCGCCGTAGAAGCGTTTGGTGAAGAAGGTGTGGTCGAGATCGTTGCGGCTTGTGGGTATTACACGCTTGTCGGCCTCACACTTAACGTCGCCGATGTCCCGTTGCCAGACGGCGAACCGCTACCCTTCCCGGAATAACGGCGCTCTATCACATTGATTGCGGGCAATTTATCCCCACCAATCTGCTTCAGATTGGTGGGGAATTGCCCTAGCCAGCCTTCTGAACAGCCAGAAGAGCATCTGCCATCAAAAACGCGTTGCGGTCCGGGCTTTGTGAATCAAAGAACTGGACCGCAGTGATTTCCGCCAGGCATCCAGCGACATGGGCTGGTTGGAAACGGTGGCGACGCGCAAGACGCCAAATCGCTTGTGGTGAAAGGCCACCGCGCCAGCCATGGAACAGCGCCTTGGTCTTCACAGCGTCTGCAGGCTCAGTCGGTGGCTGAAAGTGCAGGTCTTCAATGAAGTAGAACCCGCCTGGCTTCAGCGTTGGCCAAAGTGCGAAGAAGCTGATCTGCTGCGCATCGGATAAGTGCGCACCATCATCGATGATCACATCGAATGGCCCATGCTCCGCTGCGAAGGCTTGCAGCGCTGCCGGGTCCGTTTGGTCTACCTGAAATGTTTGGCAGCGATCATGCTGGAACGCCGAAAAATCATGGATATCTAGCCCATAGATTTCGGCACCCGGCAGCCAATCCGACCACATTGCCAAGCTGGGGCAGTAAACCCCATCGCGCGCAATCGAGAGCCCGATTTCCAACAGCTTCAGCGGCTTGTCACGATAGCCTGAAAGCGCTGAGGCGTAGGCCCGTGTGTAGCCGTGGCGCAAGCCAGCGCCAAAACCTTTGTCGGACCCATGCTCATCAGCGAGCGACGAAAGGCTGGCGGCGATACCCGCTACGCTATCTGCGCCGGAAGCCGCCAAGACCTATTCGTCTTCAGCTTCGGCAGAACGGCCCATGGCACGAATCAAGTCCAGCACGCGGCGTCGCACGGCAGGGTCATTGATGTCGTAATAGGCGCGCACCAGCAGCAAGGTTTCGCGTTGCGCCATTGGATCGGAATCATATTGCCGCTGTGCCGCTTCCTGCATAGCTGGGCCGGATGCTGCACCTTCTGGCGCGTCCGGCAGCTCTTCAAAGAAGTAGTTCACAGGCACGTCAAGCGCGTGGGACAACTCATACAAGCGGCCCGCGCCAACGCGATTGGCACCGCGCTCGTATTTCTGAACCTGCTGGAAAGTTAGATTAAGGGCATCAGCCAAACGTTCCTGGCTGTAGCCGAGCAGGGTACGCCGTTGGCGGACACGCTGGCCAACATGAACGTCGATATATGTCGGTTTCCCGCGCGTCTTGCGCTGCTTGCGCCGTTTTGGCTTTTCTTCTTCGACATCATCTACCACAGTTGGTCTCCTAAATCAGCGCGTTGGCGCCAATTTGCGGCATTCGACAGCGCTACATACGCTCCGAGCCGGTTCCGGTCCGTTCGATCATGCCGCATCTGGCGTTTAAATCCAGAAGTTAATGCGTGACCGGCTGATTGGGGTAATCTCTTGCACTAGTCAAGCAAATAATCAAACTTTCAACCTACAGGCTTACTACAACAAAGGCTTATTACTTTTGCTGACGCGCTGCGCCAACCGCTTAAGCCCCCTGAAAACAAACTTAATTAACTGCTTTCATTGAAATTTTTAGTATTTTGCTCCGGACCAAAGCATTGTTGCACCGCACACTACCGCAGATGCTAACTAGTGACCGAATGGCTGCCCAGATGATGTTTTTTCACGCGACCCTGGGATAATTTGCCGCTCTGGCTAAATACCAGAACGCTGTCGCACCCATAATTCGTGTAACCTAGGTGTAGTTATTTATTCAACGATTACCGATTACTTTTACGTTAACTTAAAAACGACGAACTTTAACAATTACTCCACGTTTGATAAATTGGCCAAGTCGCTCTAAATCCTGTGTAATATTCAGACAGGATGCGAGGCAGACTATGGACCATAACGGTAGGGCGCTCATTTGGTTCCGGGATGACTTGCGGATTAGCGACCATCCAGCGCTAACCGCAGCGATTGCACGAGGCCAGCCAGTCACTGCCCTATACGTCCTCAATACGATCGGCGGTGCACGCGCCCCTGGCGGCGCTTTCCGCTGGAAGCTCCATGGCGCGCTGCACAGCCTGCAGGCCGCGCTAGCAACACTGAACATCCCTCTTGTTTTGCAACAGGGGGACGCTGCGGAAACGCTCGAAAGCCTCGTTCAGACGCTCCAGGTAGACGCAGTATTCTGGTCGCGCCGGTATGCGCCGGATGCGGTGGCGCAGGACAAAGCCATCATGGCCCGCCTGAAATCTCTTGGGACGACTGTTGAAAGTTTCAACAGCAAACTCCTGGCCGAACCATGGACCTGTCTCTTATACACATCTGACGCTGCCGACGAATAGAGAGGTGTAG
>CAJXVF010000012.1 GCA_913060845.1 uncultured Alphaproteobacteria bacterium
GGCTCGGAGATGTGTATAAGAGACAGGCCGAAATACGCACCCAGAATGGCTACCAAAAGCAAAAAACGCCAAAGGCTTTCCTTATGTGTGCGATGCTTCAGCGATAAAGCCATGAGCCTTGATTCCCATCGGTTACGACCATCATCTAGCCCGTTTCAAAACCCGAACGCGACTGACAATAATATGCCCGTCAATCAGATGCGTTTCCAAACACCGTATTTTGCTCAATTGCCGCCACATCATCAGGCCGGGGGAATGGCGCAGGTGCGGCGTCTCCAGCCGTGCGGGCGCGGCCGATGGCTTCGAAGAAAGGGGAGAGGCCGCCGGGGAGGAGCGTCCAGAAGAAGCGCATGGGCGTGTCGCCGGTATTGCGGAACAGGTGGCGGCTATCCTTCGCTAGATAGAACGTCGTGCCAGGGCGCATGGGGTGCGTCTCACCATCCACAACGGCTTCGCCTTCGCCTTCATGGACGAAGATCAGCTCCTCATTGCGGTCATGGGCGTGTTCACGGACAAAGCATCCGGGTGCCACTTCCTGCATGCCACAATCAAATTCCGCCATGCCATTTTCTGCCCCACCCACAATCTTGACCTCGACATGGCCATTGGCGGGAACAGGCTGCCAGAAGCTTTGGCCAGCATCGGACTGCACAACGCGGGAAGAAGCTTGTTTGGTGGGATCGTTCGGCATTGTGATCGTCCTTATATTTGTCGGAGCGTTGGGCATCCGTTGACCGGGAACTACTCACCCGTAGGCAGCGGCCCTAAGTAGTTGGCCCAATAGCGCATGACCTCTATGCCGAAATCTGTCGGCTGTTGGGCAGGGGAGCGGCCACGGCCAGCTTCAATGCCCAGCCCCAGCCGTTCCGCCAGCAGGCGCTTGCCATAGCAGACAAAATTCTCGACCGACGTCATCATGAACACGATCAGCGGCAGTAATTCCCGATGCAGGCGCTCTGCCTCGGCGATGCTGGCGGCATCACCTTTCTGGAAAAGCTCAAAGATCTTGATTTGGGGATCAAACAGGTCTGCCGCTGGGATCATGCCGACAGCACCTGCTCACAGACTATCCGGGAACTGAATGCCGGCCATGCCGCCGAAAATATCATAGGCACCCGCCGTATCCTCCATCAGCTGCTTGATGTAGATCGCTGGCCCATCGCCTTTCAGCAGGCAGACATTGCTGTGCTGGGCGTTCAAATCCCGAAGTGCAGCATTGGATAAGCTCGTCGCCATCAGCCCCGGCGCGTTCTGGATTCCAAGCGGGATGCCAGCCTTATCCGCCACCTTGCCAAAGAAGCGCACATATTCAGCTTCCGGTGCGCCGATAATGGCTGGCGGCTGGAGGATGGACCAATCAGCACCCGCTTCTTCCGCTGCCCGCACAAATTCAATCTGCCCATCAATGCTTGGCTCACCGACAGTGACGGCCAAGGGGACGCGGCCCGCCACATCCTCACCGACCCATTCCAGAATCTGGCGACGTTCGCGCACATCCAATTTCCCGACTTCCGTCGCCAAACCCATAACTGCGATGCCATGAGCGCACGCTGCGATGCAGCCATTGACCTGAGCGCGCATCGCTTGCCGATCCAGCTTTCCAGCATCGTCAAAGAACGCATAGAGGATCGGGTAAACACCCTGAAATCCAGTCCGGGAAGGTGAAATAGCCATAGCTGCAGCATCCAATTTGGGAGAGGTGCGACGAGTCTATCCCTGGGCCTCTTTCAAGGCCAGCGACCACCTGCTCACTCCGCAGCAGGTGGGATGACGCCGTTGGGAAAGGGTGACCAATAGGCTGTTCTAACCCCAGCTTTCGCCAGTACGCGAGACGCCCATTCGTTGCATGTCAGGATAGGGCTGTAGCGGCCATAGGCCTCCAGAAACAGATCATCACCATAGCCTGGATGCAGGATAGGTGCCGCACGACCATCAGCATTCAACACCATCGCCGCCGTGATCGCCTGACGGAGCAAGGCAAAGCGGACAGGGTCCAGCCGAATTACGGTAACGTTGGGTGCTTCAAGCAATATCTCGCGGAACTGCACACGGACCGTTGTTCCCCCAATGCCAGCAAGTGCCTTTGCACCGTTCCAAATACTGAAATCATCCCACGTTGGTGTGTTGAGATAAAAGTCCCGGGAACCCCAGCCAAAGCCTAGCCATTCCACATTTTCCGGCACAGCGCCCTCGGGCAGAACCCGACGCCAGTCATGATCTAGGCCAGCAACAGGGGTTAGAATGTCCACGTGAACGCCGTTGTCGATAATTGCGACAGGGATGCCGCCGGGGTGTTTCTGGAAGTTTGCGTTCATGGGCATACGACTCAACGCCGTCGCCGCAATCCCGTAAAACACGAGCACAACAAATAGGCCCAGAAGACACAGCCCAATGGCGCAAAGCGCCTGCATCGGCCAAGATCTCGCTCGCATAGAGTGCATCCGTAACCGCTGTCGATTTCAGCAGTATCAGAGGCAAGAACGGCCATTTTGTGGCGCTAGGACGCAGAAAATTATGCGTGTCCTCAAACGATCAATAGTCTTCGAGCAAGGAGCCGAAGCCCTGAATTCGGTCCTGCATGCCGTTCATGCGGAGCGCATGCCAGTATGTGGCGGTGTTGATCGCCAGCACCGGTTTATCCAGCCAGAATTCGGCCATTGGCGCGATGTTTGCGAAAGCCAAATTGGTGCCGACCTGCAGGATCGCCTCAACCTGCGGGTCATTCACCTCATTCACTGCGTCTCGCAATGTTTTGGCATCCACATGGGCGATAGCCGTCGGGCTTGGGCATTTCAGGCCAGTGACCGCCATCACCTCAAACCCGCAGTCGCCAAAGAAACTGCGCACCTCACCATCGCCCACAGGCATATAGGGGGTGATGACGGATATACGTTTGATATCGCCGTAGCACTTAAGTGCCGCCTGGGACGCATCAGACCCCATTGCGACCGGCAAACCATCCGCCCGCGCTTCAAGCTTGGCCTTCAACTCCATGGAGCCAGCGAGGCCGCCCCAGAAGGTTTCGGAGGACATGCCCATGACAATGGCACCCGGCCTAGCCGTCATCACCCGGTCAACGGCCTGCATGAGTTCCGCACGGATACGGACCATCAGCTCCTCAAAGTCAGCGTCAGAGCGAAGGGGATCGTCGGGGATGTGAATGCGGCTGAAGTGATTGGTAACGCCCTTAGGCGCCATCCAGCCGAATTCTGGCTGCACGATGGTGTTGGTCGATGGCGCAATAACGCCAAACTTCATGCGGTAACCAAGGGCATCTTTCGACGCGGGTTGGACTTCAGCCATAGCGGCGCGCTCCGATAGTCAACTCAGGAGCAGGCATAGTGCACCATGAGCGCGCGCGCGGCTATTTGCGCTGAAACTAAAGCATTACAGGTCCGTTCGGCTTTATCTGGTCCTCGATAAAGGTCAGTTTTGGCTCCGGGCGCTGCCAATGCAGGATAAATCGCGCGGATGAGGATTGACCTCCTGCAACAATTTCATTGTCGCCAGCTCTAACGGGAATCACTGGCAAATAGTCAAATTTACCATTTGGAATGATCAGCTTGCCGTTGACCCGACAGCCGAACAAGCTGTGCATGTCTCGGATGACTAAGGTTTTGCGCCTACTGACTTCGATTCTGAAATGAGTACGGCTCAATTGCACATTATCGCCAGTTAGCTGGAGCGAGAGGCGGTCACGATTACTGCGATCAATAATCTTACCCGCCAGGCCAACCGAAAACGGCATGGTGCGGATAGGCATACCGCGTTTGCCTATCTGGGCAATTGTCTTGGGGCTATCGCCGAATAGAGTTATCGGCTGAGTTGATTTGATAATCCGCTGAGGCTTCGGCACTTTCACCTTGGCGCGCTGCACATTGGCGGCAGACGCGCCGGAACTCATCGACGCATAGCGAGCGTCACTTTCCGCAAGCCGGTCGCAAAGCAGCATGAGCAGCTTCATGCCGATACCTTCGCGATGCCCAAAGGCCTGCAGGGATTTTCACAAAAGTGGATTCTTTGATGGCCGTTATCGTGGCAGACCGCGGCGAGGTCCTAATAACACCCATTTCGCCAATTAGATCGCTTGGCCCACGCTTCGCCAAGATTGTGCTCTTGCCATTCTTATGAACGCTGACGGACACTTCGCCCGTCTCCACATAATAGACAGAATCGCTGTCCTCGCCTTCGCGGTACAGCACCTCTCCCGCGTCCAGCGTGACAGATCGCATTACACCCTCACGTCACGACACCCTTCATGATTGATATAGGGCGTCAGCTTGCAGAAGCGCCAAAGGGAACAGCCCAAGACGGTTCGAGACATCTAAGATTTTAGAACCTTATGATCCTTATCGAAGTATGTCCGACTATCGTGAAAATAGTATAAATTGGCGAGCAGGCTACCTGCTTGCTTAGTTGCCTTTACGAACGGCAGGCGCACCATCCGCTCGCGCGGCTATCGCATCGAGCGCTGCGTTCGCAATTGACTTGGCGTCGAGGCCTGCTTGCGCCACTTGGGCTGCAGGCTTGTCCTGCTCCAGGAATGCATCTGGCATGGTGAGCGTACGCACCGCCAGCACGCCGTCCAGCAATCCTTCATCCGCCAATGCGTGCAGTACGAGCGCGCCAAATCCACCAGTTGAACCTTCCTCAACTGTGATGAGCGCCTTGTGATTACGGGCGAGATCACGGATCAAAGCCATGTCTAATGGCTTGGCGAAGCGGGCGTCAGCAACCGTCGCCTGCAATCCGCGTTCGGCCAGAATATCGGCAGCGGCCAATGCATTGGTCAGCGGCGCGCCGAAGCTCAGTATCGCGACGGGGCCGCCTTCGCGGACGATCCGACCTTTACCGATTTCCAGCGTTTCCGTGATATCTGGGATAGCCACGCCCGTGCCCTCACCGCGCGGGAAACGGATGGCGGAGGGGCGGTCATCAATCTGGGCAGATGTCGCCACCATACGCACAAGCTCCGCCTCATCTGACGGTGCCATCAGCACGAAATTCGGCAAGCAGCCGAGATAAGCCACATCAAACGCGCCGCAATGGGTCGAACCATCGGCACCGACATAGCCCGCCCGGTCCAGCGCGAATCGCACCGGCAAGCTTTGGATCGCGACGTCATGGACGATCTGATCATAGGCACGCTGGAGGAATGTGGAATAAATCGCCACGAAGGGCCGCATCCCTTCCGTCGCCATGCCAGCGGCGAAGGTAACGCCGTGCTGTTCCGCAATGCCGACATCAAACGTGCGTTCCGGAAAACGCTTCCCAACCTTATCCAGGCCAGTGCCGGAGGGCATGGCGGCAGTCACTGAGACGACCCGCGGGTCGCGTTCTTTCAGCTTGATCAGCGTATCGGCGAATACGTTCGTATAGCTCGGTGCTTTCGGCGTGCCTTTCGCTTGCTCGCCCGTCTCCACATTGAACTGGGAAACGCCATGATATTTATCGGCGGATTTTTCAGCGGGGCGGTAGCCTTTGCCCTTTTCCGTCACCACATGCAGCAACACAGGCCGGTCGCCATGGGTTTGAGATTTCAGGTGCTGAAGGATTGGCACCAAGTCCTGAATCGAATGACCATTGATGGGACCTACATAGTAGAAGCCCAATGCCTGGAATAGCTCGCCGCCGCCGACAATGCCGCGCGCCAATTCCTCAGCACGCCGTGCGGCTTCCTCGAATGGCTTCGGGAAAAGCTTCGCCACATCTTTCGCAATGCTGCGTAGGCTGGAATAGGGCTTGGAGGATGCAAGCCTGGATAGATAGCCCGATAGCGCACCCACGGGAGAGGCAATCGACATATCGTTGTCATTCAGGATCACGACTAGCGGCAATCCAGACGCGCCTGCATTGTTCATGGCTTCATAGGCCATCCCAGCCGTCATCGCGCCGTCGCCAATCACGGCGATGGCGCGGTTGTCCTTGCCCATCAAATGCGCCGCCGTCGCCATACCAAGCCCGGCAGAGATTGATGTTGAGGAATGCGCGGCTCCAAACGGATCGTATTCACTCTCGCTTCGCTTGGTGAATCCGGAAATACCGCCGCCTTGGCGGAGCGTGCCCATGCGGTCACGGCGGCCTGTCAGGATTTTATGCGGATAGCATTGGTGGCCAACATCCCAGATCAGCCGATCATGGGGCGTGTCGAAAACGTAATGCAGTGCGACTGTCAGTTCGACGACGCCAAGCGAAGCGCCCAGATGGCCCCCGGTTTCAGCAACGCTTTCAATCGTGTCCCAGCGGAGTTCGTCAGCCAGGCGGATCAGGTCTGATTCCGGCATCTGGCGAAGATCAGCAGGATCACGGATGCGATCTAGCAGTGGGGTCGGGCGGCGGGTCATATTACTGCCCCTTCCTAGCTTTGACGCTGAAGCGAAAAGCGCGCTGCGTCACGCAAGAGATTGGCGCTTGATCCAAAGCAATCAAGCTTTGCAACGGCCTGACGCACAAGTGTCTGGGCATAAAGCCGAGCTTCCGGGATACCCATAGCGCCCGGCAACGTGGCTTTGCCGGCCTCAGCATCCTTGGCGAGACGCTTGCCGACTTGCTCTTCGTCACCTTCAAGGTCCAGCAGATCATCAGCGATTTGAAAGGCCAGCCCAATGTCCATGCCGTAGCCATAAAGTGCAGCCCGTGCTTGCCCATTGGCTTGGCCAAGAATAGCGCCAGCCTCACAAGCGAATGAAATAAGCGCGCCCGTCTTCAAGCGCTGCATTCTGATCGCCCAGCCTATGTCGCTCGCCATATCGCTGGCCTCCCCTTCCGCCGCCAGATCAAGCGCCTGACCGCCGCACATGCCGTGCGCTCCAGAAGCAACGGCGAGGCCGCGGGTCAGTTCCAGGCGCACATTGGCGTCAGGATGAGTTTCTGGCATGGCGAGAATGCAGAAAGCTTCTGTCTGCAATGCGTCACCGGCCAGAATGGCCGTGGCTTCGTCATATTCTTTGTGAACGGTCGGACGGCCACGGCGCATGTCATCGTCATCCATCGCAGGAAGATCATCATGGACGAGGCTATAGGCATGCAGGCATTCAATCGCCGCACCGGCATGAAGCGCACGGGTATGATCGCCACCGGTCGCAGCGGCTGCGGCGACGGTCAAGAACGGCCGGAAGCGTTTGCCGGGGCCGAGCACGGCATAACGCATCGCCTCAACCAGTTTCCGTTCTTCGCCAAGCGGCGTTGGATCTGGGAGGAGCTCTGCCAGCAACTTATTAGTGTCATCCGCGATTTCAGCGAGTGCGGCTTGGAGGGGGCCGCTCATTGGGTTACGGCCAATTCGTCGAGCTTGGGAAAGCGGCGCGCGCCCCCCTCACCCTGCCCTCTCCCCCCGTTGGGGGGCAAGGGTTCCAGAAAGGATGGCGCGACCTCTGTGAGGGTCTCCTCACCCCCCAACGGGGGGAGAGGGATCAGGGTGAGGGAGGCGTTCGACCCATCAGAACCCAAAATGCAATCCACGCGCTGCACCCTATTCAACATCAAACGGCGTCGTTGACGCTTGCCCGCCAGAGATCGCAATCCGTTCTACGCGCGCTTTGGCATCAGCCAGCTTAGCGTCGCAATGGCGGCGCAGCGCGGAGCCGCGTTCGTAGGCATGAATGGAATCTTCAAGCGCGCCCTTGCCTTGCTCCAGGCGTTGGACGATGCCTTCAAGCTCCGCCAACGCGTCTTCGAATGACATTTCGCGAATGTCTTCAGGGATTTCGGTAGCGGCTTCGGCCATTTTGAGCGGCTCCAAGTCTCGAGTGGAGCCTTGTTGTAACGTGCGCGCCGGGCGCTGTCAGCCAGCTTTGTCGAGCGCATATCCAGCAGACCGCACTGTGCGGATCAAATCAGCCGCATCGCCTTCGTTTAAAGCCTTACGAAGGCGGCGGATATGCACATCAACTGTGCGCGCTTCAACGTAAATATCCCGGCCCCACACAGCATCCAGCAATTGTTCACGGGAATAAACGCGCCCCGGATGTTCCATCAAATGACGGAGCAATCGGAATTCCGTGGGGCCTAAGTGAATGTTCCGCCCTGCCCGCTCGACCCGATGTCCAGCTAGATCAAGGGTGATGTCCTCGTATTCAAGGGTCTCAACTGCCGTAGAAGGCAGTGCGCGACGAAGCACAGCACGAAGGCGAGCGATGACTTCCGCTGGCGAGAACGGCTTGGTCACATAATCGTCGGCACCAGAATCCAGGCCGCGCAATCGATCCGTCTCATCACCACGGGCTGTCAGCATGATAATTGGCAGCATGCGCGTCTCGGGCCTCCGCCTAATCCGCCGGCAAAGCTCGATCCCGGATACGCCGGGAAGCATCCAATCCAGCAGCACTGCATCAGGCTGGCGCTCAGCGACGCTGATTTCCGCCTCATCGCCATCGCGTGCGATACCGACTTCGTAGTCTGCTGCTTCCAAATTGTATTTCAGCAGCTCGACGATATCGGGCTCATCCTCAACAATCAGGATGTAGGGCTGCATGATCCGTTATTCCGCTTTCAAGCCCATAGCGTCTTCACCTTTAGGGCGGGCCGTGCTCAAGCGTTCGCCGGTCTGCATGTAGTAGACATTTTCAGCGATGTTCGTGCAGTGGTCGCCAATGCGCTCAATGTTTTTGGCGATAAATAAAAGGTGCGTGGCGGCGGTGATATTGCGATTATCTTCCATCATGTACGTCAGGCATTCACGGAAATAGCCGTCATACAGCACGTCCAGATCTTCATCCCGATCCCGTACTTTAACGGCACCTTCCGCGTCGCTGTTCACATAGGCGTCGAGCACGCTGCGCAACATTTCCCGCGCGACATCCGAAAGTCGGACGATCCCGCGTGTCGCATCCATTGGCGGCGACTGGTTGATGACCAGTGCCCGCTTAGCGCCATTCTTCGCATGGTCCGCGATGCGCTCCAGCGATTGCGCGATTTTAAGCGCGGAGATGATTGAGCGCAGATCAACCGCCATCGGCTGGCGGAGCGCCAACATCCGCACCACCTGGTGCTCAATCTCAGCATCCAAGCTATCGACGCGCTTATCGGCCTGGATCGCCTGGGTTGAAAGGTCCGCGTCCCGCTTGACGAGCGCCGTAATCGCATCCGTCAGGATCGTTTCAGCAAGACCGCCCATTTTCGCAACCAGGGCGGAGATATTCTGAAGCTCGCCCGAGTATGAGCGGACGATATGTGCGTCTGAATTTGGCATCTGAATGCTCCTGTCGCTCAGCCGTACCGGCCAGTGATGTAGCCTTGGGTGCGCTCATCCCGGGGATTGGTGAAAATTTGCTCAGTCTCACCGACTTCGACCACGATACCCAAATGAAAGAATGCTGTGCGCTGGGACACACGCGCCGCCTGCTGCATTGAATGGGTGACGATAACAATGCTGTAAGAGCGCTTAAGTTCGTCAATCAGCTCCTCCACCCGCGCTGTTGCGATTGGGTCGAGAGCTGAGCAAGGCTCATCCATCAGGATCACATCTGGACGGACGGCGATGGCCCGCGCAATGCAAAGCCGTTGCTGCTGACCGCCAGACAGACCGGTGCCGGGTTGAAGCAGGCGATCCTTGACCTCTTCCCAGAGGCCTGCCCGTTCCAGGCTGGTCTGCACAACCTCATCCAGCTCATCCTTACCGCGCACCAGTCCGTGGATGCGGGGGCCGTAGGCGATATTGTCATAGATCGACTTTGGGAAGGGGTTCGGCTTCTGGAACACCATGCCGACGCGGCGGCGCAACTGCACCGCATCAATCTCATCGTCGAGGATTTCGACGCCATCTACGCTAATGGAACCGGTAACGACACAGCCGTCGATCACATCGTTCATCCGGTTCATGCAGCGCAGGAACGTGGACTTGCCGCAGCCGGATGGGCCGATCAGAGAGGTCACCTGATGAATGCCGATATCCAAGTCGATATCAAACAGCGCCTGCTTGCCGCTGTAGGATACGGACACATCGCGGCAGACGACCTTCGGGTCCGCAATCGTCGCTGAATTGGTTTCGCTATCTAACATCTGCTTCGTCCTTACCACCGCCGCTCGAACCGCTTCCGCAAGATCACGGCGAGCGCGTTCATCAGCATGAGGAATCCGAGGAGCGCCATAACACCGGCACTGGTGCGCGCAACAAATGCGCGTTCCGGGCTGTCAGCCCAAAGGTAGATCTGGACGGGCATGACCGTCGCTGGGTCAGTGACGGAGCCCGGAATATCAACGATGAACGCGACCATGCCAATCATCAGCAGCGGTGCCGTTTCACCAAGCGCACGGGCCATGCCGATAATGGCGCCGGTTAAGATGCCAGGGAGCGCCAGCGGCACGACATGGTGCGTCACGACCTGGAGTTCCGACGCGCCAACGCCGAACGCGGCCTCACGAATAGACGGCGGCACTGCTTTCAGGGCTGAACGCGAGGCGATGATAATCGTCGGCAAGGTCATCAATGCCAACACCATACCGCCAACCAATGGTGCAGAGCGCGGAAGGCCGAAGAAGTTCAGGAAAACCGCCAGCCCTAATAGGCCAAATACAATGGACGGAACCGCCGCCAGATTATTGATGTTGACCTCAATGATGTCCGTCCAGCGGTTCTTGGGCGCGAATTCCTCTAAATATGTGGCTGCCAGAACACCAACTGGAAAACTCAGCGCGAGTGTCACCAGCAGCGTGAAGAATGAGCCGACCATAGCCCCCCAGAAGCCTGCAAGTTCAGGCTCCCGACTATCGCCTTTTGTCCAAAATCGGAGGTTCAAGTCTGACGTAATCGCACCATCGGCTTCCAGTTTATCCAGCCATGCGATTTCTTTGTCTTTGACGCGCCGGTCAGATTCTGGTGCTTCACGGTCAATGAAGCCTTTGAGGAAGCTGTCGACATCGTCAGACGCGTAGATTTCAACCCGTCGCGTTTGACCAATCAGGCTTGGGTCTGCGGCAACCAATTCAGCCAATTGTTGATCAACGCCAATGCTGAGCAAGCCATAGAGCTTCCGCTTATCGCCCCGCTTTTTCACATCCGGGAACAGTTCGCGCAATGAGGCCCGCGCGAGTTTGCGATAATCTGCCCGCGCCAATACTGATGGGTCCCGGCCGCCCTTAGGATCAATGACTTTGGCTTCAAACGTCACATCCAGCGCGATGCTGTGCTGATAGAAGGCCGTCCATCCCGTCGCAACGATGGAGATCACCAGCAGCGCCAGCATGCCCGCCGCCGCTGCAATAGCGGCCATGCCATACATGCGGAATCGGCGTTCGGCCCGATAGCGTTTGCGCGCGTGCTTGACCTCTGCCGCATCCACGGCGATGCCCGTGTTGTGTTCGCGGTCAGTCATACTTTTCTCGATATTTCCGCACCACCTTGAGGGCGATGATGTTCAGGGCCAGCGTCACGAAGAACAGCACCAGCCCCAGCGCGAATGCAGCAAGCGTCTTCGAGCTGTCAAATTCCTGATCGCCGACCAGCAACGTTACAATCTGCACCGTCACTGTCGTCACGGCTTCGAAAGGGTTAGCAGTGAGGTTAGCCGCAAGACCTGCCGCCATCACGACGATCATGGTCTCCCCAATCGCCCGGCTTACGGCGAGTAACACGGCGCCGACAATGCCCGGCAGTGCGGCTGGCAACACAACCCGCCGGATCGTTTCGGACTGTGTGGCACCAAGCGCATAGGAGCCATCGCGCAGTGCTTGCGGCACAGCATTGATCACATCATCTGAGAGGGAAGAGACAAACGGAATGATCATCACACCCATCACTAACCCCGCAGCGAGCGCCGATTCTGAACTGGCGTCTATGCCGAAGCTCTCTCCAAAACCCCGGATATATGGACCGACAGTCAGCGCCGCAAAAAGGCCGTAGACGACCGTCGGCACGCCCGCCAGCACTTCCAGCAACGGCTTAATCGCGCCGCGTGCGCGGGGGCTGGCGTATTCGGACATATAAATCGCCGAGAACAAGCCGAGCGGCACAGCGATCACCATGGCGATCAGCGTAATCAGCAATGTGCCTGCAAAGATTGGGATGGCGCCAAAGCTGCCGCTGGCGCCGACTTGATCGGCGCGGATCGCCGTTTGCGGGCTCCAATGCGTACCGAACAGGAAGTCATGCAACGGGACGCGCAGGAAGAAGCGCCATGCTTCAAACAGCAGGGATAGCACCAGGCCAATTGTCGTTAGGATCGCGATAACAGAGGCGGCGATCATAATGTAGCGGACAATCCGCTCTACACGGTTGCGCGCCCGGAACTGCTCAGCGATGCGCTTCTTGGCGAAAAACAGGCAGAGCGCCGACAGTGCAGCGATCGCAGCAAGCTTGGCATAGAGGGAAACCTGGGCCAGTTCGGCGTAGCGCACCGCCGCCGCCTGCACTTCGGGCGATGGGTCCGCGCGAACGATGTCGCCGCTGGCTAAGTTACGAATGTCGCTCATCAGCAGCGCCAGCCGCTGCGGCTCAAGCGCTTGGCTATCCGCTGAAAGGCCGCTGATCACGAGCATCTTAATAATTTGATGCTCCGCGCTCAGCCATATGACGCAAGCGATGAGAGCTGGAATAGCCGCCCAAAGCGCCAAATAGGCGCCGTGATATGAAGGCAAAGAATGGAGCTTCGAGGCGTCGCCGCTGACAGACGCCAGCGCCCCGCCCCTGCCCCGCTGATAGCCATAGGAGGCCAGCAGCAGAATTACCCCAAGGATTAGCCAGACTTGCATTGTCGCGAACTCACCAATCCTTGGGGCGTATTATTCTAAAACCAAGCCCGATTACATGCTGAGCGGCGCGAGGCCGGTCGCTTGCTCGGTCATGGCTTCGCGGGCTTCTTCCGGCAGCGGGATCAAGCCCTTGTCCGTCAGGTAACCTTCCTCGCCATAGGCTTTGTCGCTCACGAACTCAGCCACGAATTCCTCCATGCCCGGCACGACGCCGACATGGGCTTTCTTGACGTAGAAGTAGAGCGAGCGGGAGACGCCGTAAGAACCGTCTGCGATGTTTTCGAAGGTCGGCAGGACGCCTTCAACCGAAGCGCCTTTGATCTTGTCGGCGTTCTGGTCAAGGAAGGAGAAACCGAAGATGCCGAAAGCGTTCGGGTTAGCTTCCAGCTTCTGAACGATCAGGTTATCGTTTTCGCCAGCTTCAATGAACGCGCCGTCTTCACGCATCGCATCGGCATAGCCGCGGAAGAGTTTCTTCTGCTTCTTGATCTTCTTCAACGCAGGATAAGCTTCAGCGCCCTTGCGCATCACCAATTCCACGAACGCGTCACGAGTGCCGGAAGTCGGCGGCGGCCCAAGCACTTCGATCTTGATCGCCGGAAGGCTGGCGTCGATCTGGTTCCACATGGTGTAAGGGTTTGGCACAAGAACGCCGTCAACCGGAACCATTTTGGCCAGCGCGGTGAAAATCTGCTTTTTCGTCAACGCCATATCCGGACCAGCTTTGGATGAGCCGAAAGCGATGCCGTCATAACCGATTTTGACTTCGGTGATTTCGGTGATGCCGTTCGCAGCGCATTTCTCGACTTCGGACATCTTGATGCGGCGGGATGCATTGGTCATGTCCGGGTGGCCAACGCCTACGCCAGAGCAGAACAACTTCAAGCCGCCGCCAGAACCTGTGCTTTCAACAACTGGTGTTTTGAAGCCAGAAGTGCGGCCAAAGGTTTCTGCGACCGCTGTGGAGCTGTCTCTTATACACATCTGACGCTGCCGACGAA
>CAJXVF010000013.1 GCA_913060845.1 uncultured Alphaproteobacteria bacterium
CCTCTCTATTCGTCGGCAGCGTCAGATGTGTATAAGAGACAGGCCCGACATATCAGCCATACTGAGTTTGCCGTCCCGTGCCTTCTTCGCAAAGCCGCCAATGGATTTTTCAATCCCGGCGAGGCTGAGCGTTTCAGCATTGCGGATAATTGGCACAACGAGGCCATTTTCCGTGCCGACAGCAACGCCGACATCATAGTAATTCTTGTAGACGACCTCATCGCCATCAATCTGTGCGTTGACGGCAGGTACGTCCCGAAGACCTTGAATAGCGGCCTTCACGAAGAAAGACATGAAGCCGAGGCGCACATCATGACGCTTCTCGAAGTCGTCCTTGTATTCTTTGCGGGCGGCCAGGATCGCCGTCATATCCACCTCGTTGAAGGTGGTAAGCATGGCCGCAGTGTTCTGGGCTTCTTTGAGACGCTCAGCGATGCGACGGCGCAGGCGGGACATTTTCACCCGCTCTTCAGAACGATCAGCCTCAGGCTCAGCAAGAGCAAACACATCCTTGCCGCCGCTGGCGAGGAAGTCGAGCACGTCAGCCTTGGTCAGGCGACCGCCACGGCCAGAAGCAGGAATTGCATTGGGATCAAGACCGTTCTCAGCCACAAGCTTCTTTACAGAAGGCGGCATAGGCGGTGCGCCGGCCGCAAGGGCTGCGGGAGACATAGATATAGCAGGCTGGGGTGCAGCTGCGGGCGCAGCAGGCGCTGGTTTTGGCGCTGCAGCGGCTGGCGCAGGGACTTTGGCGGCTTCTGCTTTCGGGGCTTCGGCCTTTGGCGCTGCCTTGGCTGGCGCTGGTGTGCCGCTTTCATCAATGCTGGCGAGCAATGCGCCAACTTCTACATTGTCGCCCTCAGCCACTTTGAGATCGCCCAGTACACCGCTTGCGGGTGCTGGGACCTCTACTGTGACTTTATCCGTTTCAAGCTCGACGATTGGCTCATCCGCCTTAACGGCGTCGCCAGATTGCTTGATCCAACGGGCGATAGTCGCCTCTGTAACAGATTCGCCCAGTACGGGCACGACGATTTCGACAGCCATAATTCATTCCTACCTACGGGCGCGCACGCCCAGAGTTCTTTTCAAACCTAGAGCGTTAACGCGTCATCGACCAGTTTCGCCTGCTCTGCAATATGACGCTTCATAACGCCAGTCGCTGTAGAGGCCGCTTCCGCACGACCCACATAACGCGGGCGCGCGACCTTCAGCTTCGGCACTTCAGCCATCGCCGCTTCGAGCTTGCGGTCAATAAAGCGCCAGGCGCCCATATTTTCAGGCTCTTCCTGACACCAAACGATCTCAGCATTCGGGTATTTCTTCAGCTCCGCACCGATAGATTTAATCGGGAACGGATAGAGCTGCTCAACCCGAAGAATCGCAACATCCTTGATCTCACGCTCATCACGGGCGGCAGCCAGATCGTAGTAGACCTTACCAGCGCACAAGACGACGCGTTTGACCTTGGAGTTCGCAGCCAGCTTGCCTTCATCATGAATGACACGATGGAAGGATGAGCCAGGACCGAATTCCTTGATATTTGAAACACATGCCTTATGCCGCAACAGCGATTTTGGCGTCATGACGATCAACGGCTTACGGAAGTTCCGGCAAACCTGACGGCGCAGCATATGGAAGTAGTTGGCCGGTGTTGTCGGCACGCAGACCTGCATGTTGTCCTCAGCGCACATCTGCAGATAGCGTTCGAGCCGAGCCGAGGAATGCTCTGGCCCCTGCCCCTCATAGCCATGTGGCAGCAACATCGTAATGCCGGACATGCGCAGCCATTTCAGTTCACCTGATGTGATGAATTGATCGATGATGACCTGAGCACCGTTGGCAAAATCACCAAACTGCGCTTCCCACATCACCAGCGCCTTCGGCTCTGCGGTGGTGTAGCCATATTCGAAGCCGAGCACCGACATTTCGGCGAGCGGACTATCCAGGATATCGACCTTCGCCTGATCTTCGCGGATATGTTGCAGCGGCGTAAACTTCTCGCCGGTGTCCTGGTCCGTCAGCGTCGCATGACGTTGGGAGAATGTGCCGCGACCACAATCCTGGCCAGAAAGCCGAACTGGCGTGCCTTCAATCGCGCAGCCGCCAAAGGCCAAAGCTTCAGCCGTCGCCCAATCAATCCCGGCCTTGCCCTGGATCGCTTCCCATTTCGCATCGAACTGGCGGGCTATCTTACGGTTCAGATTGAAGCCTCCGTCCACCGTCGTGATGCGCTTACCAATCTCCAGAAGCTCTTTCATGGTCAGCGCTGTATCGCCCCGGCGGTCATCGCCTTTGGCGATATCCATGCCGGTCCAGGCGCCTTCCAGCCAATCAGCCTTGTTCGGCTTATAGCTTTGGGCGGCTTTGAAATCTTCTTCCAGATGCGCCTTGAAGTTATCGACCAACTTATCGGCTTGCGCTTCAGTGATCGTACCTTCCGCCACCAAACGGTCGGCATAGACCTTCCGGGTGGTTGGGTGCTTAGCGATGGCGGCATACATCTGTGGTTGGGTGAACGCGGGCTCATCGCCTTCGTTATGGCCCTGGCGCCGGTAGCAATACATGTCGATGACGATGTCTTGCTTGAAGTGATAGCGGAATTCAGTCGCCAGCCGCGCCACATGCACAACCGCTTCCGGGTCATCGCCATTCACGTGAAACACCGGTGCCTGAATGATTTTCGCCATTTCAGAACAATACGGGCCAGAACGAGCATCAGTCGGCGACGTTGTGAAGCCAATCTGGTTATTAATGACGACGTGGATCGTGCCGCCCGTCTGGTAGCCCTTCAGCTCGGAAAGCTCGAAGGTTTCAGCAACAAGGCCCTGGCCAATAAATGCCGCATCGCCATGGAGCAGAATACCCATAACGCGGTTGCGTTCTTTATCCTTGCGTTGGCGCTGCTTCGCGCGGACACGCCCAATCACGACCGGATTAACGACTTCCAAGTGCGAAGGGTTTGGCGTCAGCGAAAGATGCACAGTCTTGCCGTCAAACTCACGGTCCGATGAGGTGCCGAGATGGTACTTCACATCGCCAGAGCCCTGAACATCTTCCGGGTTAGCAGGCGTGCCCTGGAACTCAGAGAAGATGTTCCGGAACGGCTTATCGAACACGTTCGCAAGAAGGTTCAAGCGACCACGATGGGCCATGCCCATAACGAGTTCTTCGAGACCCAATTGGCTGCCGCGCTTGATAATCTGTTCAAGCAGCGGAACCAATGCCTCGCCGCCTTCCAGACCAAAACGCTTAGCGCCGACGAAGCGCCGGTCGAGGAACTGTTCAAATGCTTCGGAGGCCGTAATCCGTTCCAGGATCGCGACCTTGCCGCGATCCGTGAAGTCCGTGTGATTGCGCGGTTCTTCAATGCGACGCTGGATCCAGGACTTCTGGTCCGGATCCTGAATATGCATGAACTCAACGCCGATTTTATCGCAATAGGTCGCCTGCACGGCGTCCATGATTGTGCGAAGGGTCGCCGATTCCATGCCCAATACGTTGTCGATGAAAATATCACGGTCGAGATCAGCTTCATCAAAGCCGTAGGTCTTATAGTCGAGCTCAGGGTGGTACTCGATTTCGTGCAGACCAAGCGGGTCCAGCTCTGCATAGAGATGCCCACGAATTCGGTAAGCACGAATCAGCATCAACGCACGGATAGAATCCAAAGTGGCGGCGCGGACGGACGCGGCGTCAACGCTGGGTGCTAAAGCACCGTTGGTTTTGGCTGCACCCTTGCCACTCGCTTTAACGTTTGCCCTAGCCTGCTTCGCCTCAATGCCCCAACCAGGACCATCGACTTCTTCCAGGATTGCATCTGCATCGCCCCGCAGATCAGCGAACAGCGTCGCCCAGCTGTCGTCCACACTGCCGGGATCGGCCAAATACTGATCGTACAGTTCAGCAATATAGGCCCCGTTAGGCCCATACAGGTAACTGGTGCGATCAGCCGTCAGCCGATCGATGGTCATGCCGCTTACGTCGCTTGCCATCTAATTTTTTTGGGCGCAGCCGAATGAGGCCTTATGCGCCCCCTCTTACCGTTGTGCCTGAAGTGTGTTGCATGGAGCCTTCAACTAATATGGTTAACGACCCATTGCTTTCAACATAGTTTCGCCAAGGCCCGCTGGGCTTTCGCTCACCGTGATGCCGGACTGACGGAAAGCCTCAAATTTTGCTTCCGCCGTCCCTTTGCCGCCGGCGATGATGGCGCCCGCATGGCCCATCCGCTTACCTGGAGGAGCCGTGGCACCAGCGATAAAGCCGACCATGGGCTTGGAAGATTTGGATTGGCGATAGAATTCCGCCGCTTCTTCTTCCGCAGATCCGCCGATTTCACCGATCATGATGATGCCTTGAGTTTCCTCGTCGGCGAGAAACAGTTCTAAGCAATCAATGAAGTTGGTGCCGTTGACCGGATCGCCGCCGATGCCGATGCGGGTGGTCTGGCCGAGGCCAGCCGCCGTTGTCTGTGCAACCGCTTCGTAGGTCAGTGTACCGGAACGAGAAACAACGCCGATAATCCCACGCTGGTGAATGTGGCCGGGCATAATGCCGATCTTGCATTCATCCGGCGTGATGACGCCCGGGCAGTTTGGCCCGATCAGGCGGCTCTTGGAGCCTTCAAGCGCCCGCTTCACCTTCACCATGTCCACGACCGGAATGCCTTCGGTGATGCAGATCACCAGCGGCACTTCGGCGTCAATGGCTTCCAGGATGGCATCCGCCGCGAAGGGTGGCGGCACGTAGATCACGCTGGCGTCGACGCCTTCAGTGTCTTGTGCTTCCTGAACGGTGTTGAACACGGGCAAACCCAAATGCGTTTGGCCACCTTTGCCGGGGGCAACGCCGCCGACCATGTTCGTGCCGTATTCAATGGCGGTGCCGGAGTGGAACGTGCCTTGGCTGCCAGTGAAACCCTGGCAAATAACCCGGGTCGCCTTGTTGACTAGGACCGCCATTAAGCTGCCTCCCGCATTGCTTTGACGACTTTCTCAGCCGCATCGCCGAGGTTATCAGCGGACACAATATCGATGCCCGAGTTCGCCATGATTTCCTTGCCCTGCTCCACATTCGTTCCTTCGAGGCGCACGACGAGCGGGACGCTTAGGCCAACTTCTTTGGCCGCCGCAACTACGCCTTCTGCGATAATATCGCAGCGCATGATGCCGCCGAAGATGTTGACCAGAATGGCTTTCACCGACGGATCGGAGAGAATGATCTTGAACGCCTTAATGACGCGCTCTTTATCCGCCCCGCCGCCTACATCCAAGAAGTTGGCAGGCTCAGCGCCGTTCAGCTTGATGATGTCCATCGTCGCCATAGCCAGGCCTGCGCCATTCACCATGCAGCCGATTTCGCCATCGAGCGCCACATAGTTCAGCTCAGCCTCTTCGGCTTCCCGCTCTACGGGGTTTTCTTCGGAGACGTCACGCAGCGCTTCGATATCTGGGTGGCGGAACAGCGCGTTGTCGTCAAAGTTCATCTTGGCGTCGAGCGCCATGACATCACCAGCGCCCGTTACGACCAGCGGATTGATTTCAATCATGCTGGCGTCAAGCTCGTTGAACGCTTGATAGAGACTCTGCAGCAGCTTGACGGCGGAACCGACCTGCTTGCCTTCCATGCCCAGCGCAAACGCAATACGGCGCGCTTGGAACCCGGACATGCCCACAAGGGGGTCCAGAACGATGGTGTGGATTTTCTCAGGCGTGGCCTCAGCCACTTCCTCAATATCCATGCCGCCTTCCGTGGACGCCATGACAGTGACACGGCCAACGCCGCGATCTACCAGCATGGAGAGATACAGTTCACGAGCGATATCGCAGCCATCTTCGACATAAAGCCGGCCGACTTCTTTGCCTTCAGGCCCGGTCTGATGCGTGATCAGCGTCATGCCGAGCATACGCTCCGCTTCCACTTTCACTTCCGCCACAGACTTAACGACCTTAACGCCGCCGCCTTTGCCGCGACCGCCAGCATGGATCTGCGCCTTTACGACATAAACCGGACCGCCAAGGTCTTCCGCGCCTTTAACGGCTTCGTCGACCGTAAAGGCCGGATGGCCCTTTGGTACAGACACGCCGTATTTGGCAAGCAGGCCTTTAGCCTGATGCTCGTGCACGTTCATATCGCCCCCTTATGTGGGTTGATTGAAATAGATGTCAGGCTCAGCCCACATCCCGCATTTTCTTAGAGACGCTGACAAGTTCTTTGACCGCTGCGACAGACTTGTCGAAGTTGGCCTTTTCTTCAGCATCTAGTTCGATCTCGACAATCTTCTCAACACCGTTCTGGCCAAGCACAACCGGAACGCCGACATAAAGACCGTCACAGCCATATTCGCCGTTGAGGTAGGCGGCGCAAGGCAGAACCCGACGCTTATCCTTCAAATAGCTTTCCGCCATCTGAACAGCAGAGGATGCCGGTGCATAGAAAGCCGAGCCCGTGCCAAGCAGGCCGACGATTTCAGCGCCACCATCACGGGTGCGCTGCACGATCTGGTCAATCTTTGCTTGCGTGGACCAGCCCATCTTGATCAGGTCAGGAACCGGAATGCCAGCGACTGTGGAATAGCGTGTCGAAGGCACCATGGTGTCACCATGGCCGCCGAGCACGAATGCCGTCACGTCTTCAACGGAAACGTTGAATTCTTCAGCCAGGAACAGACGGAAGCGCGCGCTATCCAGAACACCCGCCATACCAACGACCTTATTGGTCGGCAAGCCAGAGGCTTCTTGCAGCATCGCAACCATCGCATCTAGCGGGTTGGTGATGCAGATGACGAAGGCGTCTGGGCAATGGGCCTTAAGGCCAGCGCCGACAGAGCCCATGACTTTTGTGTTGATGCCGACGAGGTCATCGCGGCTCATGCCGGGCTTACGCGCGACGCCAGCGGTGACGATCACCACATCCGCGCCAGCGATATCAGCATAGTCGTTAGCGCCCTTCATAGCGCAATCAAAGCCTTCAACTGGTGAAGATTGAGCCAGATCCAGCGCTTTGCCCTGAGGCACGCCTTCAACGATATCGAACAGGATAACGTCACCCAGTTCTTTCAAACCAATGAGATGGGCCAGTGTGCCGCCGATATTGCCAGCGCCCACAAGCGCGATCTTGTTGCGTGCCATGGTGAAAATGCTCCGTGTAGCTTTAGGGAAAAGAGAGCCACAGCCCCCCGATACATGTGCGTTGGCTTACTACTCTCATTCCTAACGAGTCGCAAGGAAAACGCCGATTTCCTAGATTATTTTGCGATTAATCAGATCACGCCATGCACGTGCGGAATGCGCATGTAGTCTTCTGCCTGCATTTCTATTAGCCGCGAAGCGCAGCGGCGGAATTCGAAATCGCCTACACCTTTGACATAGAGGTCGTCTGGCTTGGCTTCTGCTGAGCAGATCACGTTCACTTTGTGCTCGTAACAGGCATCAATGCACGTCACGAGGCGGCGGGCCTCATTCCGGTCATCAGGCTTCATCACCGGGATGCCAGAAATGATAAGCGTGTGAAAAACCTCAGTCATCGCGAGGTAGTCTGCCGGGCCATAGGGACGCTTGCAAAGCTCCTCGAACGTGAACCAAGCGACGCCACGGGCGGCTTTGGGTGCTTCGATCTTCCGGCCACGAACTGTGATCTCGAACGGTTCCGGTGCTGCGTCATCTGTTAAATCCGCGAAAGCTTTGGCGAGCGCAGCTTCTGCCTCTGGCCCAGGCGGCACATGATAAACGGACTGGCCTTTTAGGCGGTCCAGACGGTAATCGGCACCACCGTCCAGTTCCATCACTTCAACATGTTCAGCGAAGATATCCAGGAATGGCAAGAAACGGTCCCGCTGCAATCCATCCTTATAGAGCTCTGTTGGGGCCGCGTTTGATGTTGCGACGACGACAACGCCTTGATCAAAAAGACCTTCAAACAGGCGCCCGAGGGTCATTGCATCCGCAATATTGTCCACCTGAAACTCATCAAAAGCGAGCAGCCAGGCCGTATCAGCGACTTCCTTGGCAATTGCGGGAATCGGATCCCCATCTTTGCCAGATTGCCGCCGGGCATGGGCCAGCTTCTGCACGTCCTGCATGAATGCGTGGAAATGAACGCGGCGCTTGCGGGCGACATCGGCATGATCGAATACAAGATCCATCAACATCGATTTGCCGCGCCCCACGGGGCCGAACACATACAGGCCCTTTGGTGTTGCTTGGACGTCGCCAGAACCACCGTTCAAGCCAAGGCGGGCCAGAAACCCACTGGACTTTTTCTGCTTCGGTTGCGGCTTATACCCTTTAAGGCGGTCGGTTAGCGCCTCCAGCCGTTCCGCTGCTTTTAGCTGCATTGGATCCGGGCGCATTTCACCGCTAGCGACCATGGCCTTCAACGCAGCGACAGGGCCGTCCGGATGGATATGGTTGTTCGACACGTCAGACTGATCCCAATTTCACGGCGCCGCTCTTGACTAGGGCAGCAATTTCTTCAGCCGTGAATCCGGCTTCCGCAAGCGCTTCCGCAGTATGCTCACCAGGCTCAGGTGGTTGACGGCGGAGGCCGAAATCATGATTGCCGACTTCAATCGGCAAGCGCGGTAGCTTGGTCATGGTGCCGGTAGGCATCCGGACATTCAGCATGCGGCCGCCAGCATTCAGTTGCGGATCATCGAACAGGTTTGACGGTTTGGCGACCGGCGAGAATGGCACCTCGATGGCTTCTAGTAGGGCCAACATCTCATCATGATCATACTGTTTCATGATCGCGGCGATCATTGGCAATGTGACCGGGCGCATGTCCACGCGCGCTTCGTTCGACGCGTAGTTCGGATCGTCCTTCAAGTGGTCCAGGCCGAACTTATCCCTAAACCGGTTCCAGTGATTGTCACTGGTAAGGCCCAGGAACACATGACGCCCGTCCTTAGTTTCGAACGGCTCATACACGGCCCAAGCGCCCAAACGTGCGGGCATAGGCGGTGTCTCAGTACCGGTAATGGCTTCACCGGCCAGATGCTGGGTCATTAAGAAGGCCGTCGATTCGAACAGCGCACTTTGCACATGCTGCCCCTCACCCGTCGTTTCCCGGTCTTTGAGCGCGCACATGATGCCAATGACGGCATATGTGCCGCCCATGATGTCGATAATGCTGGCCCCAGCC
This sequence comes from uncultured Alphaproteobacteria bacterium, assembly GCA_913060845.1. GTDB lineage: Bacteria > Pseudomonadota > Alphaproteobacteria > Bin95 > Bin95 > VMCJ01. The sequence continues at coordinate 9,145 of CAJXVF010000013.1, forward strand.
CGCAGCGGACGACCCGGTGGACCTGTCATGTAAGCCATGCCAGCCATAAACTGCACCACTTCGTCGAGCGCCAAGCGATGCTCATAGGGGCCAGATAGAAACCCTTTCAGCGCGCAGAAAACCACGCGCGGGTTCACAGCCTTTAGCGTCTCATAATCACAGCCAAGTTTCGCCATTGTGCCCGGCGCATAGTTTTCGATTACGACGTCTGCCGTCTCGACTAACCGATGCGCTGCCGCCTGCCCGTCTGGGGATTTCAGGTTCAGCGCCACGGACCGCTTGTTGCGGTTAAATCCAGCAAAAAACCCGGCGGCAAAACCAGGTAAGCGGCGTGTTTTGTCGCCATCGGGTGCGGGCTCGATCTTGATTACATCGGCGCCAAGGTCTGCCATGAGCATGCCAGCGGTTGGCCCCATGATTGTTTGGCAGAATTCTAGAACACGCACGCCTGCAAGCGGCAGCGGGGTGGCTTCAGCCATCAATTGAACGTCCCTCAATAATTGCTTTGGCCGGGGCTGCAAAATCGTCGAGCATGCGGCGATACACTTCGCGCTTGAAATCTACGATCAGGCCCAGCACTTCATCAACTTGGCCCCAGCGCCAGCTATCGAACTCCACCTGATGCCGCGCCAGATCAATGGCGCTATCTGGCCCGTCATAACGAAGCAGATACCATTTCTGGGTCTGTCCGATCCAACGGGTGCGGCGACCTAACGCCCAAGAGGGCAGGTCATAATTCAGCCAGTTTGGATGCGTGCGGACGATGCTTGCGTCCTCAAGGCCGGTCTCTTCCTCAAGCTCACGCATGGCGGCTTCAACGGGTACTTCCCCTGGGTCAATCCCGCCTTGCGGCATCTGCCATCCGTTTGGAACGCCAACTCGCTCGCCGATAAACACACCACGCCCCGGTGCCACGACCATTAGGCCAACGCATGGCCGGTAGCCCCGCTTCACATCGGGCGGCGAGCCGGTATCGGCGGAGGCGGCATTCATTCAATGGGTCCAATCATGGGTCCAGCCGCCGGGCGACGCCGGTCAGTGGGGTTAAGACAAAGCCGCGCTCGTCCAAGCTTGCCGCCCAGGCGCGCAGACGTTCGATGCTGACGGGATAGGGTGTCGCTAAGCCAACGGCGAATCCACGGCGCTCAGCAATCGCTTCCAACTCACCCAGCCGCTTATCGATCGCATCACGGGAAGGCACATCGTCAATAAAACGGTCATTCAGTGCGACATGGAGATCAACGGTAGGTGCAAGTGCAGACACCGCACTATCAGGACCGGACCGGCTATCGAGGAAAATCAAACCCTTGTCCGCCGTCGCCGCCAAGATGGGCCGCAGCCTGTCTGGGTTCGCCAGGAAGCGTGATCCCATATGGGATAGCAAGCCGACATAGCCGCTAAGCCCCGAAAGCGCTTTTTCAAGACGCGAGAGATTCTCTAAATCATCCAGGTCGATGAGCCGCGGCTTTGGGCCTGGGTCGTGGCGGGGATAGTCAATTGGTTCCATCGGGATCGCCAACAGCGTCTCATGCCCATTGGCCCGCGCGTCCCGAATCCATGCAGCCGCACTATCGGAATAGGCTACGATGGCGAATGTAATCTGCGGCGGCAAGCGCTCAATCGCGTGACGAGACCGGGCATTGCCGATGCCGATCTGGCCCATAACGATGGCAATCCGGGGCCGGCCATCATCCACTGGCTTCGCCGCTGCAAACGCAACGCGTGGCGGAGCTGGGCGGGTGGCAGGTGTCGGCGTAGGTGTCGGTTGCGCAGTGCGCGCTGTTGATGTGGCAGGTGGTTTCGCAGGTGCTTGGATTACAGCCTCAGCCTGCCCAGCAGGCCCTGTACCCGTTGCTTCGGCCCCAACGATCGCAGCGCCGCGATCTGATCCCGTCGCATCAGTGTCGGGTTCAATTACTGTCCCTGTTGCGGCTGTCCCCGAATCAGCAGCCCCGCCAGACAAACCGTCATAGCTAAGTTCAGCCCAGAGTATCACGCCGCCGAACAACAGCAGCACGCAGACCCAGGCAAGCGTTAAGGCGCGGTTATGCAATGCGCCTCTCCTTTTGCCAGTCATTCAAACGAGCGCGCTGTCTTTTACGGCGGAGCGGTCGGCATTCCAAGCGCTTGCTACTTCTGCTCTGTCGTGGATTGGCGGTAGATAGCAATGCCCCGCAGCACATCAATGGCGCGAATGAGCTGATAGTCCTTTTGCGCCGCAGCAGCTTCAGCAGCCGCACGCTCCGCTTTTGGGTCAGGCTTCACGTCTTCGTCTTTGTCCTCGTCGGGGTCTTCGTTCTGAAGCGCGCCGCTAAGATCGGCTTCACGGCGGCGGCCCGTTACGTCGATTTCCTCAATCTTGGCAGGCTTCACTGCGATATCTGGCTCAATACCCGTCGCCTGGATCGAGCTACCAGACGGCGTGTAGTAGCGCGCAATGGTCAGGCGCACGGCACCATGGCCAGGAATGCGCTGGACTGTCTGGACAGAGCCTTTGCCGAAGGTCTTCTGCCCAACCAGGATTGCCCGACCATGATCTTGCAGCGCACCCGCTACAATTTCAGAGGCAGAAGCAGAGCCGCCGTTGATGAGCACGACAATCGGCAAGCCGCCCGTCAAGTCACCTGGGTTGGCGTTATGGCGTTGGGCTTTTTTCTTATCCCGACCGCGAGTCGAGACGATTTCGCCCTTGTCCAAGAACGCATCTGTCACCGCGATGGCCTGATCTAACAGACCGCCTGGATTATTGCGCAGGTCAATAATGAAGCCTTCAAGCTTATCGCCAAGCTCGCCTTTCAGCTTATCGATGGCTTTCGCCAAGTTTGGTTCTGTCTGGCGGCTGAAGCTGGTGATTCGGACGTAGCCGATATTGCCTTCTGCGCGAGAGCGAACTGGGCTGACCTTAATAACGTCGCGAATGACATCCACATCAAACGGCGCTTGATCGCCCCGGCGGATCGTCAGCACAATCTTTTCGCCGACTTTGCCGCGCATATGCTCAACTGCTTTCGCCAGCGACATGCCACGAACAGGCTTGCCATCTAGCGCCACAATCAAATCATTGGGCTGTATTCCAGCTTTAGCGGCTGGCGTATCATCAATCGGCGATACGACTTTGACGTAGCCGCCTTCCATGGTGACTTCGATGCCGAGGCCACCAAACTCGCCTTTGGTATCAACGTCCAGGCGCTCGCGACCCTTCTCGTCGAGATATGAGGAATGGGGGTCAAGTGATGTCAGCATGCCGTTGATGGCGGCTTTGATCAGCTCTTCGTCGCTGACCTCCTCCACATAATCGGCGCGGATGCGTTCAAGCACAGTCCCGAAGAGTTCCAGCTGCTTATACGTGTCAGCGCTCGTTTCCTTCTTGGCGGCGTCTTGCGCCAAGGCGGGCGCAGAGCCAGCCAAACCGAGTGCGAGAATGGCGGCAGCGAGAGAGATTTTACCCATGGCGCAGTGGCGTCCTCATGTTCGGCGAACGAACCATGGTCCTGGATCGACCGGCTCGCCGTTTTTTCTTAGTTCCACATATAGCTTAGGCGCCCCGGCCCCGGAACCCCTACGACCTGCTTTCCTACCGACACCTTGACCAAGAGCGCCCAGCGGCTCCCCGCCAAGCACCCAATCGCCAACGGTAACGTCAATTCGGTCGAGCCCGGTCAAAAGCGTGTGATACCCTCGCCCATGGTCGATTAACGCTACCTTGCCATAGCCTCGAAAGGGTCCGGCATAGGCGATTTTGCCATCAAACGGCGCAAACACATCTGCCCCCGCAACGGCTGCATAGACCAACCCACGGGACATCACTCCCTCGCCCTGCCCAAATCGGGCTACGATCTGCCCAGCTACGGGCGGGGCTAGATCGTTCTGTTTGCCAGCAAGCCCCGTCAAAGTAAGTGGTGGTCCAGTGAGTGCGGCTACAGGCGGTTCACGCCCTGCCCGCTGGGGTGGCGGCGCTTCTGGGGCTGGGATCGCCGCCCGCCGGTTGGATGGTTCCGGCGTTGGTTGCGGTCTCCGGGCAAGAGCCTGCCGCCGAGCCCGTTCCGCCCGCTCACGTTTCAGGTCTTCACGATGTCGTCGGGTTTCCGCAGCCTGTCTGGCCGCAATCGCACGACGGGCGGAGGCGACCGCAGCCTCCCGCGCTGTAAGTGCTGAAATAAAACTATCCAGTGACCGCGCTTGGCCAGCCAGTTTTGTCACCTCGCGGCCAAGGTTTTCTTCTTGTGTCTTATTCTGGCGGATCAGGCGTCGCTTTTCCTGAACGGTTTTGTGCAGCGCCTTCCGTTCATCAGCGAGCGCCC
>CAJXVF010000014.1 GCA_913060845.1 uncultured Alphaproteobacteria bacterium
GGGATAGACTTCACACCGCTCGATAGCGCGCGCCGCCCGCTTTGCCGCTCTTGTCTGGATTGGAGTGAGCGGCGTTCGCATTTGGCGGGTGGGTTGGGTGCGGCACTGCTAACCCGGTTCTATGATCTGAGCTGGGCGCGCCGTGTGCCTGATAGCCGGGTCGTTACGTTCACACCGAAAGGCGTCAAGGCATTCAACGAAGCATTTCCGCTGGTCTGAGATATAGGCCTTTGAGGTGCGCAGCGAGACTTGCCAGCAGGCATTCGGCCCGCCTAGGCTTCCATATCACTTACAAAAACCAATAGGGGAACACATCGTCCATGGATATCAGAGGCAAATCGTGTATCGCAGGGATTTATGAACATCCCACGCGAAAGGCGCCCGACCGTTCATTGGCCCAATTGCATGCAGAGGTCGCTTCTGGCGCGCTCGCAGATGCAGGCCTGAGCTTCTCAGACGTAGACTCGTTCTACTGCGCTGGCGATGCGCCCGGCTTGGGCGGCATGTCCATGGCAGAATATATGGGCCTGAAGCTCCGCCATATCGACACGACCGAAACCGGTGGGTCCTCATACGTCATCCACGTCAACCACGCAGCGGCAATGATCGCGGCAGGCAAGACGGATGTGGCGCTGATTACGCTCGCTGGCCGTCCCCGGTCTGAAGGCCAAGCAACTGGCACCGCACCGCGCATTTATGATCACAATGCGCCGGATGTTGGCTTCGAAGCGCCTTATGGCCCGACCGTCGTCAACATGTACGCCATGGCCGCAATGCGGCACATGCATGAGTTCGGCACGACTTCCGAACAGCTCGCATGGATTAAGGTCGCGGCTTCCACCCACGCCCAATACAACGAACACGCCATGCTGCGGGACGTTGTGACGGTCGAGGATGTTGTGAACTCGCCGATGATCGCGGATCCGCTGCATCGCCTTGATTGCTGCGTTATCTCCGACGGCGGTGGTGCCATCGTGATGACCACGCCTGAAATCGCCAAAAGCTTGGGTAAGCCTATCGTCAAATATCTTGGCGGCGGTGAGACCATCAAGCACTTGGACGCTGGCAATGTGGACCTCACATATACCGGTGCCCGTCACTCGGGTGCCGCGGCATTTGAGGAAGCGAAAGTGAAGCATGCGGACATCAAATATGCGTCCATCTATGACAGCTTCACGATCACCGTGCTGGAAACGATTGAAGACCTTGGCTTCTGCGAAAAAGGCCAAGGCGGCAAGTTCGTTTCTGATGGCAACCTGATCTCCGGCGTTGGCAAACTGCCGTTCAACACGGATGGCGGCGGGCTTTGCAACAACCACCCGGCCAATCGCGGCGGCATGACGAAGGTGCTGGAAGCGGTGCGTCAGGTGCGTGGTGAAGCGCATCCCAAAGTACAGGTTCCAAACTGCAACATCGCCCTTGCCCACGGCACTGGCGGTTCCATTGGCACCCGAATGGGCAGCGCCACCGTTATTCTTGGTCAGGAGGACGCATAATGCCTCAGGCAGAGTATATTCACCCGCCGATTAACCCAGAAACGAAAGAGTTCTGGGACGCCGCCAAGGAGCACAAGTTCCTGGTTCCAAAATGCCCTGATACGGGCAAGCACCTCTGGTTCCCACGCCGCGTTTCGCCGTTCACCGGCAAGACCAACGTGGAATATGTGCCGGGCAAAGGTACGGGCGTGGTCTACAGCTACAGCGTCATGCGCCGCACAGCTTCGCCGTATTGCATCGCCTACGTCACGCTAGACGAAGGTCCAACGATTATGACCAACATCGTCAACATCGACTATGACGAGGTCAAAATCGGCATGAAGGTAAAGGTCACATTCAAAGACCTAAACGACGAAGCCGCCCTGCCGCTGTTTGAGCCAGCGTAAGCGGCGACTAACGACCTGCCTTACTGGCGATAAGCGCCCTCGGAAACATGATCGTTTCCGGGGGCGCTTTGTTTGCTGCAGCGCTGGGCCTTCCAGACGACGATAGAGCTACAGCCCCAGAAAAGTTTTCATTGGCCGCAAGAATCGGGTCGGCGCGGATTGGGCGATTGGATACTTATTGCCTGACATCACCAATGGAGGAATTGTTATGGGCTTTCAAATCCAGTCACTCCCAGCAGAGAATTTCGAGCATCTTTTTGCACTCACTGATGCGGAATTGGCGCAGCAGCAGGCATGCAAGATGGTCGTCACTGAGAATCCTGGCGCGCCATGCCGTGTGAGTTTGGCCGACGCTGAAGTTGGCGAGACTGTAATTTTGACGCATTTCACGCATCAACCTGCTGATACGCCTTATCGCGCCAGCCATGCTGTTTATGTTCGGCAAGGTGTTTCGGCGCGTACGATTGCTGAGAACGAAGTTCCCAAAGTCCTGCGTTCCCGATTGATCTCGATACGGTCTTTTGATGAAGATCACATGATGGTTGGCGGCGATGTGGCGCCGGGAGAAGACCTTGCAGCCGCTTTGACGGTGGCATTTGAAAACGACGCCGTCTCATACATCCACCTGCACTTTGCGCAGCGAGGTTGCTTTGCGGCTTCGGTAAGCCGGTCTTGATGCAGCCGAACTAGCCTGCTTATTCCTTAGAGAACGCCGCCCCACCTTCAGCAAACCGTCCGCTCGCTTCAATCAGCTGATTGAGGGTGATGCCTGCCGTAAGCGCTTGTTCCAGTGGCTGGCTTTCGGCGGCGCGGTAGGCGGCTAGGGTTTGGCGGACGGCTGTGGGGTCTAGGGATAGGATGTGGTCGGTGAAGGCGGTGAGTTCGGCAGCTAAGCCTTCTGGGCCGTCAGCCAGGCGGTTGATGAGGCCGGCGGCGTGGAGGCGTGCAGCGGATTCCAACGTGCCGAACATGGCGAGTTCTAGGCCGATGCGCGGCGCGGCTTTCTTTGCCAAGATGGGCGTGCACATGGCGGCGGGGAAACCGTTCGCCATCTCCAGCGCACCGAATTTGGCCGTGCGTTCTGCGATCATGAAATCTGTCGCGACACTGAGCGTGAATCCGCCCGCTACGGCTGCACCCTGAACCACGGCGACAGACGGTGCGGGTAGGCGACGTAGCGCTTTGAATGCTTCCCCCCAGGCTGCATGTTGGGCAAGAGCTTCAGCCTGATTGAGGTCTGCCGCTTGCTTCAAATCCCGCCCGGCGGAGAATCCACCGCCGGCACCCTGCAAGATCAAGCATCGCAGATCAGCATCTTGCCCGGCTTCAACGAACGCATCGCGGAGATCAGCCATCGCTTGGCTATCCAAGGCATTCCGGCGTCGTGGACGGTTCATAGTCACGGTTGTTAGACCATTGGCGGCGCGATCAACTTCGATCATTGGGCGAGGATCCCATCAACTTCGGCAAGCGTTTCTAGCAAACTGGCGCGGTTCGGAGACGCCTCCGGAATATTCGCCAGAATTTCTTCTAGACGGCGCTTGGCCTGGCCAAAAGCAGCCCTGGATTTCTCTTGGTCTTCCAGCACTTGATAGGCACGCCCAAGGCGGAGCCAGCCGTCCACGTCATCGGGGTTTTCTTCCATTTTGTCAGCAAGGCGCTGCACCATGGAGCGAATGAATGCGGTTTGGTCCTGCGGTGCCATTTCCTGCACTGCCTGGACATCATCTGCAGTCGGCGCAGCCTCACCAGCGATCGCACCGCTCAAGCCGCTAGCGGGCCTAGCATTGCCACTTGGGCGTTCAGGTTGGACCTGCATGGGCATGATATTGCCCTTCATGGCTGCGTTCCCAATCCGCGCACGGACCTCCCCGACCCATGGGGCATCCGGCGGCGCATCGGCGGTTAGGCCGCGCCAAAGGGCGATAGCGCCCGCATAATCGCCAGATTGCGCCCGGCCTTCTGCGATATAAAAGCGGGATTTGATTTCGCCGGGGTCCTTTTCAAGCGCGTTCTCAAAGGTCTCAATCGCGCGGGGGCTGACGGTGCCAAAGGCTTCAAACACCTGGGCTTCGCCATAATCCGCGATCAGGTCTGCCGTCGCATTGCGGCCTGCGAGTTCAATCGCCCGCTCAAACGCGCGGACGGCTTCAGGGTGATTGCCGAGCACCCGTTCTGTTCGGGCGAGGGTGACCCATCCAGCCATGTCATTTGGATTGTCGGCCAGGCGCTGACGGAGCTGTGCCTGCATTGCAGCACCATCTGCGCCGCCGCCAGCTTGCGCTGGGCCACGTGAGGCCGTTTGCAGGTCCGTGCGGAGCGACAGCGGCGCGTCGCCCATGCCTGGCTGCCCGGTGTTCAAATAGAGCGCTATCACGGCACCTGCGACGACGATGCCCAGTGCTAGCGGAAATGCCGCGGCAGATGTTGGCGGCGTCGCCTCCTCATCGGGAGCGTCCAGTGCATCCACATCACCATCGACCGCACGGAGCATCCGGCGTTCAATCTCGCCCCTGGCAGCAATCGCTTCAGTGGGGGACAGCAGGCCAGTTTCTTGATCCCGCTCGACCTCTTTCAATTGATCGCGGAAGACCGCCAAATCATAGCGTGCGCGAGTTGCACCGCCCATGCGTTGACCGGCGCGAAGCAAGGGTGTCGCTACAATCAGCGTAACTGCTATCGAAATAACAACAGCGGCAGCCCAGAAAATCGTACCGCTCATTAGCCTCGGTCTCCGTTGTCATCTTCTCTAGCGAGCGCTGCATCTAGCCGCGTGCGTTCAGTGCTGGATAGTGGGGATGTGGGCGTTGCGGCCGCAGCATTTTTGCGACGGCGGCGTGACGTCACCATGACGATAGCGACCCCAGCGATCACAATGCCAATCGGGCCGAACCATAATAGGTAGGTCGACCGTTGAACCGGCGGGCGCAGCAGCACAAAATCGCCATAGCGCGCGCGGATATAGGCCATCGCTTCTTCGTTCGTGTCGCCTGCAATAAGACGCTCACGCACCAGCAGGCGCAGGTCCCGTGCGAGTTCAGCATTGCTGTCATCGATAGATTGGTTTTGGCATACGAGACAGCGTAGCTCGAGGGAGAGTTCGCGAGCGCGGGATTCCAGTGCCGGGTCATCCAGTATTTCATCGGGCAGCACGGCGGCGGCTGGGCTCGCAAATAAAGATAGAGCCAATAACAAGGCAGAGATCAGGCGCATCATCCGCCTCCCTTCACAAGCGGCAGAATTTTGCGCTCAAGAATCTCGGGCGATAACGCGCCCGCATGGCGGTACAGAATTACACCGTTTCCATCAATCACATAAGTTTCGGGCACGCCGTAGACGCCCCAATCAATGCTCACGCGGCCGCTTTCGTCCTTGCCGACCTTCGCATATGGATCGCCAAGCCGCTTCAGCCATGCGGCAGCCGCATCGGGGCGATCCCGGTAGTTGATGCCGTGCACTGTAACGCCTTCGCGCTTCGCCAACCGATCAACAAGCGGATGCTCTGCAACGCATGGAATGCACCAGGACGCCCAGACATTCACAACCACTGGCTTACCGGTGGTGAGGTCCGTGCGCGCCAAGCCATCATCGGCCCGCTGAATGTCACGGCCTGGCAATGCAGGCAGTGAGAATTCTGGTGCGGGCTTATTGATTAGCGCTGACGGCAGATCACGCGGGTTCAAATCAAGCCCTCGATAGAAGAACAAGGCAATGCCGAGGCAGATTACAAGCGGCAGAAAGTAGAGTAGGCGGCGCATGGGCTGGTTGGTCCTACTACTCTGCTGGCGCTGGGGATGATGATCCGCTAGTTGGCGCGCGACGACGGGATGGTGCGCCAATACGCAGGCGCCGGTCCGTCAGGGAAATTACGCCGCCAAGCGACATAACAATGGTCCCAAGCCAGATCCACGGCACGAGCGGGTTATGATAGATCCGCGTCGTCCACCCGTCCCTCGGATTGCCCTCACCAACGACGGCATAGAGGTCAGCCACCCAAGTGGTGTGAATACCGGCTTCGGTCGTGGTGTCACCCTCAACCGGATAGGCGCGGCGCTCAGCGTTGACGGTGGCAAATTGCTCGCCATCTGTGCTGATGCGGAATACCGCGCGTTCAGCCTGATAGTTCGGGCCATTCAGGCGCTCTACCCGGTCCAGCGTGAAGGTGTATCCGGCGACATCGACGACATCGCCTGGCTTCATATTCTGGATGGACTCGGTCTTGAACACTGTTGCGCCCAAAACCCCGGCCACGACGAGACCGACGCCCAGATGGGCTACCGTCATGCCATAGGCAGCCCGCGGTGTGCGGCGAGCACGGCGCCAGCTTTCGGATAAGGGAACACGGGCAAGCTTCACCCGGTCCGCCAGTTCCAGAAGCGTCCCGCAGATAATCCAGACCGCAGCGCCGACACCGACAGCAGGCAAAATGCCTTCAACGCCGGACAAGATCAGCACCAGCACAATTGCTGTTACGGCAGCAGCCACACCAAGCCACAGTTTCTGCATGGCTTGGCGGAAATCAGCGCGTTTCCAGGAAAGGAATGGCCCAATTACCATAGCGCCCAGCACAGGGGCCATGAGCGGCCCAAATGTGGCGTTGAAGAATGGTGGGCCGACGGAGACTTTGCCCGCGTCCAGCACATCCAAGAACAACGGATACAGCGTGCCGAGCAACACTGTGGCCGCTGCGGCGGAGAGGAAGAGATTATTCAGCAGCAAAGCGCCTTCGCGGCTGATTGGTTGGAATACGCCAGTGGTTTGCAGTTTCGGCGCCCGGATCGCAAATAACGTCAGTGATCCGCCTACGGTCACAGCCAGCAGCGCCAGAATGAAGACGCCACGCTCAGGGTCCGTTGCGAATGCGTGGACGCTGGTCAATACGCCAGAGCGCACCAAGAATGTCCCCAATAGCGACATTGAGAATGCGACGATGGCAAGCAGGATCGTCCAGCTTTTCAGGGCGTCCCGCTTCTCAACCACAATGGCGGAATGCAGCAGGGCAGTAGCAGCCAGCCAAGGCATGAAGCTGGCGTTTTCGACCGGATCCCAGAACCAGAAACCGCCCCAACCAAGCTCATAATAGGCCCACCAAGAACCAAGGCCGATGCCAACGGTTAGGCCGCACCACGCTGCGAGCGTCCAGGGACGCACCCAACGCGCCCATGCAGCATCAACCTTGCCCTCGATTAAAGCGGCGACAGCGAAGGAGAAGCTGATCGACAAGCCGACATAGCCGAAATACAGGAATGGCGGATGGAAGGCCAAGCCAGGGTCTTGCAGTAGTGGGTTTAGCCCAGCGCCATCGGATGGCGGGGCCAAAATGCGGTCAAATGGGTTGGACGTGAACAGCATAAACGCCAGAAATCCGAGGGCAATCATGCCTTGGATGGCCAGTGTGCGCGCGCGAAGGCTTGGCGGCAAATTGCGGCCAAAGCAGGCGACCATCGCGCCGAATAGGCTGAGGATCAGCGCCCAAAGTAGGAGCGAGCCTTCATGGTTTCCCCACGCGCCGGAGATTTTGTAGAGCATCGGCTTGGTGGAATGGCTGTTCTGCGCAACATTCAGCACGGAGAAATCGCTGGTCACGAAGGCATTCACCAGTGCGGCGAAAGCCAGCAGCACAAGCGCAAACTGGCCAACCGCTGTTGAGCGCGCCAGTTCCATCATGCCCCGGTCGCCTTTATGGGCGCCGTATAGTGGAACGGTGGCTTGCAGGCCTGCCAATAAGAAGGCGGCGATGAGGGCGAAATGGCCTATTTCGGCGATCATGAATTGCCTCCTGCGGCGTTGGGTGCAGCACCCCCGCCCATTTTCCATTGGCCGGATTTCTTCAAGGCTTCAACGACTTCCGGCGGCATATAGTTTTCATCGTGCTTGGCCAGGATTTCAGAGGCTGTGAACAATCCGTTTGCATCAAGCCGGCCATTAGCGACAACGCCCTGACCTTCCCGGAACAGATCCGGCAGAATGCCCTCAAACACCACTGGTGTGGCGGCGACGCCATCGGTGATGCGGAATTCGATTTTCGCCGTGTTGGCAATTTTATTGACGCTGTTTTCTTGAACCAATCCGCCAATACGGATCAACCGGCCTTGCTCAACCTTGCCAGCGGCAATGTCGCTCGGTCCGTGGAAGAATACCAAATTGTCCTCAAACGCATTCAGCGCGAGGGCTGTTGCGGCACCGAGGAGGATCAGCCCAATACAGGCGATCCAGAGGCGTTGGCGTTTACGGCTGCGCATCGTCAGGGCCTCCAGCAGGGGATGTTTCAGTTCGACGGCGGCGCCTTGGCGCCAGCGCTTCTAAGGCTTCGAGTTCCAGCTTTGATCGCTTTAGTGCGACCAGCGTCCAAACCAGCAGGCCAATCAATAGCACAGCAACGACGCCATAGGCGGGCCAGATATAGGGCCAATAGCCGCCCATATGGAAAAAGCTCATCAGCGGGCTCATATCTTCGGTCATGGCGTCGCTGCTCCTGCTCTGGCCATTTGCAGCGCTTCAACCCGACGACGCGTTAATTCCAACCGCATGCGCAGTAATAGCAGCACGCCGAATAGCGCCATATAAGCCACAGCCATGATCAATAGCGGGCGCAACATGGCTGGATCCATCGAAGAACCGCTAAGTTTGGAGACGCTGGCAGGTTGGTGCAGCGTGTTCCACCAATCTACGGAGAACTTGATAATCGGCAGGATCACAATTCCGACAATCGCCAAAAGCGATGCGGCCCGGCCTGCGCGCGCCCGGTCGTCAAAGGCGTTGCGTATGGCGATATAGCCAAGGAACATAAAGAACAGGATCAGCACTGACGTCAGTCGTGCATCCCAAACCCACCAAGTGCCCCAAGTTGGCTGTCCCCAGATCGCGCCAGTAAAGAGCGCCAGGAACGTGAAAATAGCGCCGATGGGGGCTGTCGCAGCACCCGCAACATCTGCCAATGGATGGCGCCAAACCAATGCCACAAACCCGGAAATCGCGAGCGTCGAATAGCTCATCATCGCAAGCCATGCGGCGGGCACGTGCACATACATGATGCGCACGGTGTCTTTTTGTTGATAGTCGATGGGGGAGGCGTAAAGGCCGTAATATAGGCCCGCGCCGAAGCAGCCGAGCGTGATCAGCACCAGCCATGGCATGAGCCATGCGGACAGGCGCTGAAACCGCGCCGGGTTCGCTAGGCGGTGAAAGAATCCGCCGCTGGGATTAGGAGACGCCATCGCTTCCGCCACTCACTACTCCATCGCCTGTCTTAGCGCCGCAGCTGCCGCCCAAGGGCAGAGTGCAGCCGACGCCAACGTGATTGCCGCCAGCGCGGCCAGATGCGCAGAGGGATCAAACCCTCCAACTGCTGCCTGCACAGCGCCCGCGCCAAATATTAATGTAGGAATATATAGCGGAAGTGCGAGGAGCGTCATTAAAACGCCTCCACGTCTGGCGCCGACAATCAGCGCAGCACAAATGGCACCAATAAAGCTGAGTGCGGGGCTGCCAATCAGCAGGGTCGCTAAAAGTGGTGGCCAGCCTTCGGGTGGCAGGTTTAGTAGCAGCGCCATCACGGGTGCTGCGATCACCATCGGTAGGCCTGTGACCAGCCAATGCGCGAGACATTTAGCCGCGACGACCAAGGTGAGCGAATCAGGGGAAAGGGCCATCAATTCCAGCGTTCCATCGCGCCAATCGGCCTGGAACAGCCGGTCGAGCGCGAGCAGTGTTGCCAGCAGCGCCATCACCCAAATGACGCCCGCGGCCATCAGCGCCAGCAGCTTACCTTCCGGCCCCACGCCTAGCGGAAACAGCATGGCGCCCAGGACAAAGAAGATGACCGCGAGCAGGCTCTCGCCGCCTTCGCGCCTGGCGATAAGAAGGTCGCGGGACAGTGTGGCGATGAATGCGTTCATAAAAGCGCATCCTCGTAAGCATCGCCGAAAGCGTCTTCAGGGGCGGGCATTGCGGCTGCGACGTCAATTTCCTGAGCGTTAGGCAATGTCAGCGGCGCATTTGTTGAGGCAATAACGATGCCGCCAGACGCGCGGAATGCTGTGATCGCCGCTTCAATCTTGGCGATGGAAGGCCGGTCGAGCGCAACAGTTGGTTCATCCAACAGCCAGAGTCCGCCTGGCTGCGTCGCTATCGGTCTGGCAAGGGCGAGGCGTCGGCGCTGCCCGGCGGAAAGCATTCTGGCAGGTAGGTCCGCCAGTTCATCCAGGCCAACGGCGGCGAGCGCCCGCTCTAAAGCATCCCGGCTGGTTGAGGAGCGATAAAGCGCAGCCCAATACCGGAGGTTCTGAATGACGGTGAGATTTGTTTGCAGCCCATCCGCGTGGCCGACATAGCGCATCGAGGCGCGGAACTCATAAGGTTCGCGGCGCACATCCTCACCGTTCCATTTGATGCTGCCAGTAAAGGGCGGGATCAGGCCAGCCAGCACGCGCAGCAGGCTAGATTTTCCAGCCCCATTGCGGCCAAGCGCCAGCGCCGCATCGCCTTCAGACAGCGAAAAGTCCAAGCCCGCGAACAGGATACGTCCGCCGCGTCTACAGGCTAGGTCTTGGACGTCTAGATTTGGCATGAAGGGCCGATATTGGTTTCAAACTGCCAGCAATTGAATTCCATCAAGGAAGTGGAATTAGCTAGCAGATAAGACCTATAGCCCAATCCAACCCGTTTCGTAATCAGATAGATGTCACAAATGGGTGCGGCCGGCAGAGGGGGGATCTACCGGCCGCGTGAGGAGGGCGAGAGTGTGATGAACACAACTCCGGCGCCGGTTCCTCGCCCGACGCTTGATAAGGAAGATGGGAGCCAATCGTGGCGGGAATGGGGCGGCTATAGGGCTATTTCAAGCGGCGCGTGGCCGCCTTCGTAAGCGCAATAGCATGATCGGGCAGCCTTCGCGTACGGCCTTTGCAGCGTAGCGTGTTTCTGGCCAATCATCAGGCCGCACGCGCCAATCATCTGCCGTTTTTGCCAGCCATTCGAATCGTGGATCCGCGCGGAGATGGCGGAGCATCCATATCTGATAGCCTGCGTGATCGGTGGCTGTGCGTAGCTCACCACCATCAGCTAATACACGCGCCATTAGGTCCAGGCCTTGCGGGCCGATTATCCGTCGCTCCCAGTGCCGACGTTTCCGCCAAGGGTCAGGGTGGAGCACAAATAGCTTTTGCACAGAGGCTTCCGGCAGGGCTTCCAGCAGAGGACGCGCATCTTCACCGTGCAGACGCACGTTCTGGACGCCGGATTCGTCAATTGCCGAGATGCAGGAGGTAAGCCCGTTCAGAAAAGGCTCAGCGCCGATTAACCCGATATCTGGGTTCTGCTTGGCTTGCCAAACAAGATGTTCGCCTGCGCCAAAGCCGATTTCGAGCCAGAGCGCTTGCTTTGGCAGATCAAACAATGATGCGGGATCGAGTGGGCCGCTTGTCGGGTCTGGAACGGAAAGCTCCGGCAGACGTGTATCCAACAATGCGGCCCGGCCGGGCCTGAGGGGGCGGCCGACGCGACGGCCATAATAGCGCGTCGCGGCGTCAGCCGTTGGCCGTTGGTCGCTCAGATCGCAGCCTTCAGAGCATCAACCAGGTCCGTCTTCTCCCAAGAGAAATGACCGGCGGCAGTCGGCATGCGGCCAAAGTGGCCATAGGCGGCGCTTGGCTCATAGATCGGCTTATTCAGCTGCAGATGTTCACGGATGCCACGCGGGCTCAAGTCCATGCATTCTTGGACGGCAGCTGCAATGCGGTCGTCTGGCTCCACGCCCGTGCCGTGCGTATCCACATAGACCGAGAGCGGTTTCGAGATGCCGATGGCGTAAGAAACCTGGATCGTGCATTTGTCCGCGAGGCCAGCAGCGACCACATTCTTCGCAAGATAGCGCGTGGCATAAGCCGCAGACCGGTCAACCTTGCTCGGGTCCTTGCCAGAGAATGCGCCGCCGCCATGAGGGCTGGCGCCGCCATAGGTGTCGACGATGATCTTGCGGCCCGTCAGGCCAGCGTCACTATCTGGGCCGCCGATCACGAAGATGCCTGTTGGGTTTACGTAGAACTCATCTTCTGGGCACATCCAGCTTTCGTCTGGAAGAACATCCATAACGAACGGACGCACGATTTCGCGAACATCAGACTGGCTCAAGTTTGCGCCATGCTGGGTTGAGACGACGATGGAGGAAGCGCGGACGGGCTTGCCGTCCACGTATTCCAGCGTCACTTGGCTTTTCGAATCGGGGCCGATGCCGGGCAGATTGCCAGCGTGACGAGTTTCGGCCATGCGGCGTAGAATTTCGTGGCTGAAATGCAGGGGGGCAGGCATCAGCACGTCTGGGCTGACGACATCGGTCTCCCGGCATGCGAAGCCAAACATCAGGCCCTGATCGCCAGCGCCTTCATCCTTGGCGTTTCCGTCCGAATCAACGCCTTGGGCGATTTCCGCGGACTGACCGTGGACCACGACCTGAACTTCGGCTTTTTCCCAATGGAAGTTTTCCTGGTCATAGCCGATGTCTTTAATGGCAGCGCGGGCGAGCGCTTCCATTTCTTCGTGGCTGACCTGGCACCCTTCCTGGCTGCGGGTTTCGCCGGCGATGGTGACAAAGTTTGTTGTCACCAGCGTTTCGACGCCGCAGCGGGCAAAGGCGGCACCGCCGTCTCGCGCCAGATAGGCGTCAACAATGGCGTCGGAGATCCGGTCACAGATTTTGTCCGGGTGTCCTTCGGAAACGGATTCGCTTGTGAAGAGATAGCGTTTGCTAGCCACGACATGGATTCCTGTTTTAGAGGCAAATTATCAGAGGCGCTTAAAGAACCGCGCCGCCACCATTTTTGGCAGCGGCGCGGGAAGTTTTCAAGATGCACTCAGTTGAGTGCTAGCTATTTATGAACTGTGGCAGCCACAGGATCATGCCTGGGAACGCCAGGAACAGTCCAATTGTTGCAGCATCCGCCAAGAAGAACGGGAAGATGCCTTTGAAAACATCGCCGAGCGGTATGTCCGGTCTGACCGCCGAGACGACGTAACAGTTCAACCCTACAGGCTGTCTCTTATACACATCTCCGAGCCCACGAGACCTCTCTACATCTCG
>CAJXVF010000015.1 GCA_913060845.1 uncultured Alphaproteobacteria bacterium
CGAGATGTAGAGAGGTCTCGTGGGCTCGGAGATGTGTATAAGAGACAGTCACAGGTGACACCGGATATTTTGACGAAGATGGCGATCTATTCGTGACAGGCCGCGTCGATGACATGATCATCACCGGCGGCGAAAACGTCTCCCCGGTTGAGATCGAAAGCACGCTGTCACTGCACCCGGATGTAATTGAGGTCGCCGTCGCTGGCATGCCCCATGAGCGTTGGGGGCAGGAGGTAACAGCCTTCGTAAAACGCAGCGCCGGCCTAGAACCGGAAACGCTCGACGCCTATTGCCGCCAATCTGATCTCGCCAATTTCAAACGTCCGCGCCGATATGTGTTCGTGGCAGACTTGCCGAAGTCTCCCGTTGGCAAAATTCTCCGCCGGATGCTGCAATCCGGCGATTATCAAACTGAGGACGAATGACGATGAGTAACTCCATGCAAACCCACCGCTCTGCCTTGCTGTCAGACCTGGATGGTTTTCGCGTTGAAATTGATGCGGAGAACGAACGTGCGGATCTGATTCTGCATCGCCCGCCGCTCAACATTATCCGCATGCCCCAGCGCCCGCAGATCGCGGCTGTGATTGATGAGCTTGACCAGGACCACCGGGTCCGCGTCATCGTCATTCGCTCCGAAGGCCAGCATTTTTCAAGTGGCGGCGAAATTCCGGGCTTCTTGGAAGCCAGCCAGGAAGTCGTCTCGCAATTGCATAAATATGTCGCCGCACCGGAACGTTGTTCCAAGCCGGTGATTGCAGCAGTGCGCGGTTATTGCTTCGGTGTTGGGTTTGAACTGTCGCTCGCCTGTGATTTCCGCATTGCCAGCGATACGGCGGAATTTGCGCTGCCGGAAATGCGGATTGGCATGATCCCAGGCTCTGGTGGGTCAGCACGCTTGGAGAAGATGGTGGGCGTTAGCCGCGCCAAGAATATCTCCATGCGCTCCATCCGCATCAAAGGTCAGCAGGCCTATGATTGGGGCATCGCTTGCGAATGCGTGGCTGATGATCAATTGGAAGAAGCCACGGCCAGTCTCGTGAAAGAACTCCGCCAGTTCTCACCCCTGGCGCAGCGCACCCTGAAAAACGTGCTGAACCACAGCGTCAACTCTCCGCTGGAACAGGCGATGGAAATCGAAGGCCAAGCCTATGGTCGCTTGCGCGGCGGTAAGGACTTCGCGGAAGGTGTCGCGTCCTTTGTAGAGAAGCGCCGGCCTAAGTTTACGGGCGAATAGGTCATGCAGTGGACTGAACGCCAGTTGCCGGAAGGCGATGAGGTCTTTCTGGATCATGTCGGTTGGTTCGTCGCGGACCTGGATGGAGCCAAAGCGCAATTGGAGCGGCTCGGGTTCCAGGTGAGTGTGGAGAATGTTCACATGAACATGGGCGCAGACGGGGTGCAGCGCCCGTCTGGCACGATCAACCGCCTGTCGATCCTGGGGCTTGGCTATCTGGAGTTTCTGGGCGCGCGCGGGGAAACGCCGTTGGCGGACCAGCATCGTGCGCAGCTTGGCCGCTATGAAGGCCTGCACCTGATGGCGTTCAATAGCGCCGATGTTCCAGCAGAAGCGCCCCGCCTTGCAGCAGAGGGGTTCACACCGCTAGAAGCCGTTGATATGCGCCGCCCAGTTCAATTGCCAGATGGTGACCATGACGGCCATTTCAGCGTGTTGCGCGTGCCGCCGGGCGTTATGGCCGAAGGGCGTGTGCAGTGGTGCGGGCATCATTCGCCGGACCTCGTCTGGCATGAAAGTCAGACCACCCATCCGAACGGCATATCGGCGCTGACTGGCGCGCTCTGGGTCGTTGATGATGTGAATGAGGCGCTGGATCGTTACAGCCGATTCCTGCGAAAGCCCGCCAAGCGCTTAGGCGTGGGTGCTGGCTGTGTCTCGCTTGAACGCGGCATGCTGATATTCGCGGAACCGAGCCGTGCGGCTGATTTTGCGCCGGGCCTCGCGGTGCGCACAACGCCCTTTGGCGGTGCTGTATTTCTCCGCGCGGATCAGTTGGATGCTGCGCGCGCTTGCCTGAATTCGAATGCAATTCCATTTGAGGATATGGCGGGCAGTGTGTTGATCCGCCCGGCGCATGGCCTGGGCTCAACACTCATTCTCCATGAGGGAGCGACACCGCCCGGTCTCTAACGTGAAGGAGCGCGCAGATGGATATGATTGGCAGGCGTCACTTTCTAACCAGCGTTGCCGCATTCAGCTTATCCGCCTGTGTCGGGCCTGCGGAGAGTTCTGGCGCCGCCCAAAGCATCGACATCACCACGGCTCCGCTTGGGCAAGGTGAGGCTGTCGCCACGGGATGGCTGGTTTCAAGGCGGATCAAAGGCGGACAGTCATTCGGGCGCTACAGGATTTATGAGACGCCGGTGTTTGAGCGCGTGTTTGACCGTCAGCGGCTCGTATTAAATTCGCCTGATGGCGCATTGGAATCTGTGTTTGTGATCATCAGCCCAGGTTTTGCAGATGAGGCGGAGAAGACGTTCACAGATGTTTTTAGGCAATTGCTGGCAGCCTATGGTCGGCCTGCGCATTCTAGGGAACGTGGCCGCTTCACCCGCAATGTAGCCACGGATCTTCGCACCGGCGCTTTCCGGCGGGAGCATGAATGGCGGGTTCCGGGTGGTGATCTTCGGCTTGGCATTCCTAAGCGCATAGATCGCCAAGTGCGCGTTGAGGTGCATTTCGCACGTCGCCTGGCGCTGACCACACAATCAGATTGGAGTGTGGAAGTTATTCGTTAAAGTGGGCAGTGTTGAAACTAAGGAAGAATTTCGTATGCCGTGGATTTTGAAGCTTTCTGGCATGGTGCTAACGACGGTTGGCTATATGGTCGGCCAGATTTTACTGGCCGAAACATCGCAAATATTAAGTTATCTGCCCTGTGTGCCGGGGATCGTGTTGATACATCTGGGCTTCACAAGGGCCAGATTGGCGAGGCAACAAACCCAGCCCGCGCCTACCGCTGAGGACACTGAAACCGAACAACCTTCCAGCCCTTCAGACAGCCAAGAGTCTGGTGGTGGAGGTCCGGGGCGGCGCCCAACGCCAGACTAGAGCGCCGTGCGACGCAGCCCGGCGCTCTATCACATTGATTGCCCTAGGCCTCAAGCCAGAATGAAGTCGTCGGCTGTTAGCGTGGTGTGATCTACGCCAACCAGCAACAACCGGTCGCCACCTCCCATTTCCATCAGCGCCTTGCCGTTCACTGTGCGCCAAATACTACCAACCTCGATCTCGAAGTCTGTGAAGCCAAGGCCAGAAACGTCGACTTTATCTTCGCCAACGGTAAAGTCGTAAACGATATCCAGGCCGCTGCCGACTGTGGCGACAATCACATCATCGCCGCTGCCGCCTTTCATCCGGTCCGTTCCGGCTTGGCCAATCAACCGATCATTGCCGGTATGGCCGAGCAAAATATCGGCACCGTCGCCACCGCGCACGATGTCATTTCCGTGGCCTGCTTTGACAAGGTCACGGCCGGCGCCCAGCGTGAAATCTTCGGCACCGCCACGACCATTCCAGAGAATATTAGCGTCACTGCCAATCGCAGTCTGCTCGACCTGCAGCGTTACCTGCTCTACGCCGACAAATGCATCCAGCAAGGTGAGATCAAGCAGCCCGTTGCTGGTCACGACCAGTTTGTCGGCAGTCCCTTCGCCACCAAAGATGCGGTCGCCTGCGCCCAATTCATCGTGCCTGGCTGAGAAGGTGTCATTGCCTTCTTCGCCAAACACTTCATCCGCGCCGGTGCCCAGCAATAATGTATCTGCGCCCCGGCCTCCATGCAGGACGTCATCGCCTGCGCCGCCATTGATTGTGTCATTGCCATCGCCGCCGTCGCCCATGTTATTGCCATCGCCCAGGTCGCCGATATCGTCGCCGGCACCTGCGCGAATGACATCGTCGCCAAGGCCGGAATTAAAGGTGTCGTCATCTTCGCCCAATACGGCGATGTCTGCTCTGTCTTCGCCGACAAATTCTGCGGATGAGCCGATGCCGTTGTGCGTGACCGCACCGCCATCAAACCCGAAGATGACATAGGATTCGCCGACATTCAGGATGAGGCCATTGTTATGACCCGGCGCGCCGATGATCACATCATCGAAACCATCGCCGTTGACGTCACCGCCGCCACCAACAGACGCGCCAAGATTATCGAGCGACCCTATGCCCGAAATACTGATGCCGTCAGCATCTGCAAGGCAGCTAAGATCAATACTTGAAGCAAATCCGTCGCTTTTACCGAAAAGGATATGCGCCTCACCACGACCAGAGGCTGCTGCTTCAGACCCAATGATGATGTCCGCAAGGCCATCTCCATTGAGGTCGCCTGCTGCGCTGAATGCGTTGCCCGCTTTGCCAGATCCGCTTGAGCCATCCAGCCTGAAGCCATCTGTGCCATCTAGTGTGCTAACATCGAGCGTTGCACCTATGCTGTCGGAACCGAGGATGACAAAGACTTTGCCAGCGTCTGCGCCTGCCGGTCCTGCCGCCAATGGCGCGCCGATAATGATGTCTGCCTTGCCATCGCCATTAATATCGCCTGCCGTGCTTACAGCGGCACCCAAGGTTGCTGTGGTGCCACCGCCGCTAATAACGAATCCATCTGATGCATCTAACGTCGCCAAATCGAATGTAGCATCGAAGCCTGATTCTTTGCCGTAGAGCAAATATGCAGCACCTGCTGTTAGGTCCAAGCCGTTGTCTACTGATGGCGCGCCAATCAGAAGGTCTGCCAGACCGTCGCCGTTAAAGTCACCGGCAGTGCTTGCAGCGACGCCAACACCATCAGCGATAGCTGCGCCATTGATTTGGAATCCATCGACGCCATCTAGCGCGTCCAACGCCATGTCGCCCAGCCCGGATGTGCTACCGAACACAACAAAAGCGCCACCGGCCAAACCGCTACCGACTGCGCCAATAACAATGTCACCTATGCCATCGCCATTCATGTCACCTGCACGCGCAACAGCCGTTCCCGATGCGTCGCTGGCTGTTTCCCCATCAATCGTGAAGCCCGATGCTGCATTCAGGGTGGTTGTATTGACGACCGCTGATAAGCTTGCCTGATCGCCGAATATGACGTGGGTTGAGCCAGCGCCACCGCGCAAGTCAGGCGAAGCCGTTGGCAATCCGGCCGCCATATCATCAAGCGTATCGCCATTGATATCGCCGATGCCTGCGACACCAGAGCTGCCAGCGCCGGCAAGGCCGCTATGATCAGCCCGAAAGCCATCTGCGCCATTAAGAGCGTTCACCAAGATGTCTGCGGCAAAGCCAGTTCCCTTGCCGAAGATTACAAAGCTAGAACTGGCGACGGATGGTTCAGATCCAATCACAACGTCCGCATGTTGATTGCCATTTAGGTCGCCGCCGATACTAACGGTCGAACCTGCTGACTGCTCCGCGGTGGAGTCTGCGATGCGGAAGCCGTCTGCGCCGTCAAGCGTTGAGAGATCAATAGTCGTCATCAAGTTCGCCCCAAATTTTGCCAGTTAGACCGGCGAAGTTAGGGGGAGTATCTGGCTAAATTACTACACAACTTTAAATCTGAAAGAATTGGTTGTGTTAAGATCTATTAACTACCGCCGATGTGCAAATGTATGCGGCTGATATAAAAGATAATATCAGAAAGTTATTCTAAATTTAGCCTCAAGGTTTATAGATTTTGGTTGTTACCGCTGCAATTTGGGCTCAGCGATATCTGCAGAGGTCACAAACTATTGGAAGGAACCTCGGCATAGGTTGCAAAACTGCGCCGTCGCTCTGCGCAATCAATACAATCCTAAATGGGAACCTGCGCCTTAAAGTAGGTAGTGATTTTGCGTGCCTCAGACAGCAATCGCGCCGAGTGGAGCATCCCGCACGCGGTCCAAGCTTGGATCTGCCAATCCGCGTTCCACCTGTTTAACGGCCTCCACCAGAAACGCATTCGCAGGCGCTTCCAGGCCGATTTCGGCTGCTTTCTCAACAATGAAGCCGTTGATCTGCTCGATCTCTGTGCGGCGGCCTTTTTGGATGTCTTGGCCCATGGAGGGGCGGGAGCCTTCGGCGGTGGTTTTAGTCTGGGCGAGGCGTGATGCCTCGACGGCGGCCAGCGCTTTGGCGTCTCCAGATGCAGCAGCGATCCAATCCTCTGCCGGATGCTTGTTGATCTCCTCCAGCGCATATCCCAGCGCTTGGCCGACAGCAATCGCTTCGCCCGCCAGCTTGATCTGCAAGCGTCGGGTCAGTGGCTCACGCGCGACTTCGTTGGAACTGAAGCCGGTTGAGGCCGACACGCCATTGCCCATAGCGTTGGCGCAGAGCTTAGACCACCGCTCTCCCCACAGATTTTCCGTGGACCTTGCACTGTCGATGCTGGACAACATCGTCACGAGTTGCTGCACGCGCGGAGTAATGCGGCCATGGGGCTCGCCGACGCGAAATACCGTGTGCTTATTGCCGCCGAGGGCAACGCCTCTGCGCACTGTGGCTGGGCTTGTCATCTCGACCGCGATCTTGGCGGCGATGCATCCAGCGACACGGCCCCAGCCAACGATGCCAGCAATCGTTTCCTCATTGATGCAGTTTTGCAGCGACAGAACGAAGCCAGTCGGTGCGAGATAATCCTTGATCATCGCTGTCGCCCAGGCGGTGTCATAGGATTTGACGGACACAATGGCGATATCAATCGGCCGACTGCGCACCAAGCTTTGAACTTCCGCAATATGCAGCGCCTTAGCTGGGGCGTTGAAGCATTCGGGTTCCGTCAAGCCGGAGAGGGTGAGGCCATTGGCGTTGATGGCGTCCACATTGGCGGGCCAGCCATCAATCAACGTCACGTCATTGCCGTCCCGGGAGAGATAACCCCCGATATAGGCGCCAACGGCACCAGCGCCGACGATTGCAATTCTGGGCTTATCGGTCATTTGGGCGGTTCCCCTTCGATGGTGACGCGCCAGGCTTCACGACGAAGGCCCTGGTAGTCATTGATTGCGGTGTGTTGAACGGCGCGATTGTCCCAAAGCGTAACCGCACCCTTGGTCCATTGCACGCGGCAAGTATGTTCGGGCCGAGTAATGTGATCGAACAGGTAATCCAGCAGCGGCTTGCTTTCGGCTTCAGTCCATCCGTCGACGCGTTTGGTGTGTATGCCGTTCACGTAGATAGATTTCTTGCCTGTATCCGGGTGCGTGCGGATCAGCGGGTGGGTGGCCTCAAGCTTATTCTCATCCTGGTCCGTGATCGCCATGTTGGAGAACTTCAAACGCCCCGAAGCCCGCCCGCCGGGGACGCTGGCATTATTTACGCCTTTAAGGTCGCTGAGCATTTCTTGGAGAGCCGGCGACAGGCGCTCATAGGCAAGCTGGGCGGAAGCGAAGGCTGTGTCGCCGCCATATTCTGGAATCTCCACGCCATAAAGCATGGTCGCGATGGGCGGGTTTGGTAGATATGTGGTGTCGGAATGCCAGCGCTCGCCGAAAGTTTTGTCGTCGCTGGGTTCCTTAACGATGCGGATGACTTCAGGCTGCTCATCGAAGCCTTTGACGAACGGATAGATGTTGGGTGCGCCGAAGTTCCGGGCAAGCGTCACCAAGCCTGCGGGCGATAAATCCTGGTCCCGCAGCACAATCACCTGATTCTCAAGCCATGCGGCCTTGAGCGCTGCGGACACATCATTCGACAGCGGTTTCGTCGCATCAACGCCAAAAACCTCACCCCCGCACGCACCGGCGAGCGGGCGGATATCAAGGGCAGCGGCGGACATGGGCGGACGCTCCATCGTTTTCAGATGCGGGAATGGTCTCAGGCAGCGGCGGAAAATGCAATCGCGTATGCTAAGGCTTATTTCCTTTAGCCAGAATGCGCCAATATGCCTGAAACACAATCCAAGCTGGAGCGCCCCTGATGCGCCGCGTATTGATCCTTGGCGGTACGGGGGAGGCGATTGCCATCGCCCGGATGCTCCATGACGAGATGGCGGATCGGGTAGAGGCTATTTCGGCGCTGGCTGGCGTCACCCAATCCCCGGCACCCATTCCTGGCACCGTCCGCATAGGCGGGTTTGGCGGTGTGGATGGGCTGGCGGAGTATATCCAGGCGGAACGGATCGACGTGTTGATTGACGCGACCCATCCATTCGCGGCCCAAATGGCCGGGCAAGTTCATGCGGCTGCAGAACGCACCAGCACGCCGCGGCTCAAGATTATCCGACCCATGTGGCGGCGTAATCCACGGGACCGCTGGATCGAAGTCCCAGACCTTGCCGCCGCTGCCGCCACAATCCCGCGTGTGGAAGCCCGCCGTGTGTTCTTGACTGTTGGCGGGCGCTCGCTTCAGGCGTTCGAAGATATGCCAGGCGTGTGGTTTCTGGCGCGGATGACGGATGCGCCGCCATCGCCGCCGCCGTTGGCCAATGCAGATTATGTCGTCGCGCGCGGTCCGTTTCAGACGGATGCGGAGATCGCCCTTATGCGCACCCACGCCATTGATTTGTTGGTCGCGAAGGCCAGCGGCGGCGCTGCGACGGAGGCCAAAATCCTCGCCGCCCGCGCGCTTGGTATTTTAACCGTCATTATCCGCCGCCCGCCCTCACCAAGGGGCGATGCGGTTGCGGATGCCGAGGGGGCGCTCGCATGGCTCAATCGGCTGTTAGAAGGTTGATGATCTCAACCTGGAAAACCCGGCACTTCGTGCTAAATTTTGACGGCGGCGACCTCCCTGCCGTGAAATGCCAGAAAATGAAGTCCCGTTATGCTGATTGAAGTTTATGCAGACGTTGTTTGCCCCTGGTGCTTTATCGGCAAGCGCCGGCTGGAGCGCGCGCTGGCGATGCGGCCTGAAATTCAGGCGAACGTGAAGTGGCGGCCTTTTCAACTGAACCCTTGGATGCCGCCCGAAGGCATGACACGGGCAGAATTTCTAACGGCTAAGTTCGGCGCTGCAGATGCGGGCCGTATCTATGACGGCATCTGCCGCACGGGTGAGGGCGAAGGCCTGGAGTTCAGTTTTGACCTGATCGAGACGATGCCCAATACTTTGGACGCACATCGTTTAATCCGCTGGGCGGACCAGCAGGGGCCAGTGGAAGAATTGGTCGACGCGCTATTTCATGCCTATTTCACTGCGGGTGCGCGCCTGGGCGAACACGGGGTCCTGGCGAGTTTGGCAAGTGCGGTCGGGTATGACCGGGACGCGGCGATGGCCTATCTCATCAGCGGCCTGGACACGGACATCGTGCGTGAAGCGGATGCTGGCGCCCGTCAGGTCGGCATTCAGGGCGTGCCATGCTTCATCATTGAAGAACGCTATGCTGTGTCGGGCGCGCAGGAGCCGGAATACTTCATGCCACTGTTCGATTTGGCCCTGGGTGTTGCAGCCTAGAGTGTCTTCGCCGTTTCTTCGCCAATGATAGCGCCGATCAGCGCGCAATCGGCTTCATCGAATGTCAGCGGAATGCGCATGTCGAGCAGTTTGGACAGCGCATCCAGCGTATTCGGCAGTGGGTTGATATCTGCCAGATAACGCCAGGTATCATAGCGGCTGGTGAACCCACGCGGGTCAGCCTCCCCGAACCATTTCACCTCAACGCCGTGCGCTGCCAGTCGGGCGAGCAGGTCCGGGACTTGTGCTGGTTCCAGGCTGATTGCCTGAAATTGGATGGACGACCCTACATAAGCCTCAGAAGCAGGCCGGGGAATGGGTGCGAGGCCTTGGGTTTGAGCAATGGCTGCTTCTAGGATTGCATAACGGCGGTTCCAGGCGTCTATCTTGCTTGGCAGGTCAGGCAGCTGCGCACGGAGTAGGGCGGCGCGCATATTATCCATGCGACCGGAACAGTTCGGCGTCGTTAGCCGCACATCCGCGAAGGCGGTAGCGTCTGGTCCGGCACCATGGCGATCATAGAGCATGTAGGAGCCGGAAAGGATGGTGGCGCGGGCTGCGATCTCCGGATCATTTGTGGTTAGAAGACCGCCTTCGCCGGAGTTCATGTGCTTATAGGTCTGTGTCGAGAAGCAGGCGATGTAGCCAAAATTACCGGACAACACACCATTCCATCGCGCACCCATGGTGTGTGCGCAGTCCTCGATCATCACGATGCCGCGGCTTTCACATATCGCCTGGATCGCCTCCATATCGGCGATGTGACCGCGCATGTGGGAGGGCATCAGGAACTTGGCACCGCTGGCGTCCGCCTTGGAGGCTAAGTCGGTCAGATCAATCCGGCAGGCGTTGTCGATTTCCACAAAAACCGGCTGGCCGCCGCTGGCGTAGATTGCGCCGGGCACAGGCGCCAATGTCCAGGCATTGGCCAGCACCTTATCGCCTGCCTGTAATCCCGCCGCTCGTAATGCGAGTTGCAGTGCGTAACCGCCAGATGTGCAGGCGATGCAATAGTCTGCGCCTTGCCAGGCTGCGTATTCGCGTTCAAGCGCTGCTGCTTCAGATTCCTCACCAGCATCCACATTGTAGCGGTGCAGGCGGCCCGTTTGGAGAACGGCGGCGACAGCTTGCATCGCCGCATCCGCTATCGGCTCCTGCTGCGTGAAAGACTTGCTGAAGACTTTTGCGTCAGTGCTTATCAACGTCGAGGCCCCAGGCCCGTGTCGCGTAGCCTTTGTCGACGATGTCGAACACGACGCCGTTCGGATCCCGGAACTTCACTTCGGTGGCACCCTCGTCTGAATCCGGCAGGCGCATGTGGTAGCTGCCGCCATTGGCTTCGATCTTTTGGGTCATGCCTTCTAGATCATCATCAACAAAGCCCATGTGATGCAGGCCGTGAAAATCCTTGCCGCGCTCGTCGCCCGCTTGCTGGTCTGTTTGGAACTTTAGAAGTGCCAAGCTCATCACACCGTCAGTCATGAGAATGGCGATTTCTGATTCCGTGGACCGCGTCATCCCGAATGTCTTCTCATAGAACTGAGCCGCGGCCTCCAGATCAGGCACGGTCAAAGCGATGTGGCGCAATTTCGGCATGATGATACTCCGTTTGGTGACGTTCGAGTATGAGGGTGGCGGAAGTGCATGACGCTCGCAAGACGGTTCGCCGATTATGCCAGCCCGGCATTCTGCGATAGGATTAGCGGTATCGTGGCCGACTAGATGGGCCATTAGCGGAATTCATAAAGGCGGGAACACATATGGTTTGGCTTTTGACGGATAGTGGCGAGCGGCAGATGCCGGACGCTGTTGCAGGTGACGGAGGTCTTTGGCTTTCGCCGGAGGACATGACAGCGGCGACGGGCTGGGAATTGAAGCCTGAAGGCCTTTGCCTGGGTGATATCTGCGTGCCATCCGCACCTGGAGGGTTCGTCCGCGATGGCAAGATCGACGCTGCCGCGTTCTGGCGTCATATGGGCTGGCCTGTCGCGAGCAGCGATGATGGCGGCGCATGGCTTCTGGGCGAGGGTGCCGAGGCGCGCCGGTCCTCACTTGAATCGCTAACGGCCCCAGATTTCACCTTGCCGGACTTGGGGGGCGTGCAGCATGCGCTTTCTGGGCAGCGGGGTAAGAAGGTCTTCCTTGCGACCTGGGCCTCGTGGTGAGGCTGTCGTGCTGATCTGCCCGTATGGCAGGCCCTCTTCGACGAATTAAAAGACCAGAATTTCTCCATCATCACTGTCGCCATGGACGCCGACGCTGAAGCAGCGCGTCAGTTCATTGAAGCGGCGGCGCCAGATTACATTTCCCTGATTGACCGGGACCATCGCGTCGCCGGGCTCTACAATATGGTGAACGTGCCCCAGGCCGTATGGATCGGTGAATCCGGCCAAATTGTGCGTCCACCAGAAGTCGCGGGCACATACGATACCGTCCGCTCCCGGGATAAAGTCACCCGTGAGGTTCCAACCGAAGTCCAAGCACGACGGGACGAAGCGCGGATCGTGTATCAGGATGCGATCCGGGATTGGGTGAAGCATGGTGCTGAAAGCAAGCATGTTTTCAGTCCTGCCGAAGCCAAAGCCCGGTTGACCGTGCCTGATGACAACGTGGCGACGGCCCATGCCAACTTCCGCTTGGGCCAATTCCTAATGCGGCAAGGCAAGCCTGATGCAGCCGAACCGTTGTTCATTGAAGCGCGGCGCCTGCACCCTGAATCCTGGACGATCTGGCGTGAAACTGAAGAGAAGAACGATGCTGGCCTTGCCGCTGGCCCAACCTTCTGGGCGCGGATCGATGCACTGGGTGAGAAGAAATTCTACGACACAGTCGATATGGCGGGCATGCCAGGCTAACGGCTCGGCGTATTTTACGAGAGAATTTCTATGCGCTCAGTACTTCGCGCCGTCGGCGTTCTGGCGGATCTGATTGTGGGTGGTCTGGCGCTTCTGCGCTGGGCCACGCCGCCGCTGGAATGGCGGCAGAGCTTTGCTCGCAATGGGTGCTGCATAGACATCACCCACGCTGGCGGGTTGCTTGATGGCGTTGCCTATACCAATTCGCTGGAAGCGCTCAACCAGAACTACCAATCTGGCCGACGAATATTTGAGATTGATCTGGCGCTGACGTCGGATGATCACATCGTGCTGGCCCATGATTGGGACACTTACGGCGGCAAAGCGCCAGACCGCGCAACATTTCTCACTGACGTTACCTTAACGCGGTTGGACTTCGACCAATTCATCGACTGGGTTCGGCAAACCTGCTCGGACTGTCGCATTGTGACGGACACGAAATTTGAATTCGAGCAGTTCTGGAAAACCTACTCAGCCACTGTCCCGCCTGAAATGCAGCGGGACCAGTTTGTTTTGCAGACCTATGATTTTGCAATGGCCCAAAGCCTAGAGCGGATTTGGATCATTCCGGTTCATAGCCGCATGCAGTGAAGAAGCTTCGGGCATCCTTTGTCGTTAT
>CAJXVF010000016.1 GCA_913060845.1 uncultured Alphaproteobacteria bacterium
TCCTTCATAGCAAACATTGCTCGAAAGAGACCGGAACGTAACCCGGACAAGACCATTATAGGCGTTCTGCTGCGGCTTTCCGAATTGGATTTCGACGATGTAAATGCCCCTGTTTCTTGGCCCAGGTCATCAATTTGCCGCTGATGTACGCTGAATAATTCGACGACCTTCAAACGGCGGATCATGGCCAAGACGCTGGAGTTGGGCGCGCCGCCCCTCGCAGCGTCAGCCTGCCGACATAATTCTGCCATCAATCGCGGCCACCCTTTCGTCTAATCACAGGAGGACCGCCAAGATGAACAAGCGCGCTCAAGAGATCATCTTCCGCCGAATGATCGCCGCCTTGGACAGAGATTGCGTAGAGCGGGTCGGGCTTGCCGCCGTCGATGAGGCCACGAGCATGATGGCGGATTCTATCGCGCTACTCTCCATAGAGGGCGTGGGCAAATGATTGGGCGGATATGGCGAGGCGAGATCGGCTTGGCATGGGCATTCTGGGGCGTTGGTCTTCTGGGGTTATATCCATTGATCGCCCTGTTGCTGGGCTCAGTCTCCCTTGGCTGGCTGGCGACGGTAGCCAAATCTCTCCCTATCACTATTCGGTTTGCCCTTCTTCCGTTCTTTGGCAGCGGGGGGTTCAAAGCCCTGGCGACCGGGGCGGCGCTGCTGGTCTTGATCGTGCCCACAGTCGTCATCTGGCGCTCGGCTAAACGCTCATCCAGCAGAGCCTCTAGGGTCATCGCCAAGACCTACGTCATCTTTGCCGCATTAGCCGCTCTTACTGGTCCGCCGGTAATGCTCTTCGTTCTCGCGATGCTGCTTATCACTGCGGCTATAGAGCCAGAGCATCAGGCTGACACGCCCGAACTGTTGAGCAAAGCGCCTGCTAGATTTGTGGAACTCACAGGGGTTGAACTGCCGAAGGGCGCAAGGGTAGTTCACGCCGTTTACTACCGCCATGGAACGATGGATTACGAGTTTGGTTCCCATATCGTTGTCGATGCCTCGAACCTCAATATCCGCGAATGGGCTCAAACGAGCAGGCCGTTTGGTATCCGACTGAAGCCGACGCTTCCTGAGAATCAGAGCCTAGAGTTTAACGCCGAAGGATTGGATTGTGGCCTTTCAAAACTTAAGGCGATCTGCCGCTATGTTGAAACCCCCACTCGGACTTGGCACTACAAGAAGCGGCTGAGAATGGACCGTGTAGTGAGTATAACGGTGCTCGAGAAGGCAAATATAATTTGGCTGTACGAGACAAGCTGGTGATGGCGGAACCGAAGCAAAGACGCGGGAGACCGTGTAGCGAAAAGTAATATGTGAGTGCACCCAAGCTTTGTGAATCCCTCACGGGCGCCAATAGGCTTTAGGAAGGCTTTCTAGCCGGCAAGCTTGACTAGCTATGCGTACAGCTACTCTGGTTCCTTGATGAGTATCGGGCTGTGGCGATTTGAGATGCCCATAAACCCGCTTGCGAATGTGTTATCAAAACACAAAGGTTGCTGATTGGACAATTGTGACATCTGAAATTTAGTCAGGGCGTCGTAGCAACGCTCTTCCCAAAGCTTGAAAAGGCTTTTCAAGCACTGTTGATTAATAGGTTATGCCACTTTGCAGCATTGGCCGCTCGGTACTGCTTGGAAACCGGTCTAAGGCATACTCAAAAAAATCGCTCAATTGTATTTCATTTGAATTCTAGTGGGTGAGAGGGGCTTGCCATTCTACATGCCCGGACGCGAGCCAGCCTTCTTGCTGGAGGAGCCAAAATAAACCCTCCTCAATGCCGATCATGCCAATTCCTGGAATTTCAAAAAGGGGTGCAAATGATTTTCGTGGATAGGTTATTTTAACCCGGACAATTGCGCGATTACCTTTAATCCGAATGTATCCACCATTCAAAGCCAAGGCCGTTCGAGCCTCCCAGTATTTATCATAATCAAATGATATGGGGTAAGAACTGGTTGGCCATACAAGCCTAACTGGCTGGTCAATGGCCTTAGACGAATTTATGGCTTTTTGAACAACTTTGGAGCGGAGAAAAAAGTCATCGTTTATTACCTTGGGATCCTCATCAAAACCTGAATACATCATCAGATGCTCGCGAACCAACTCTGGATATATGGGATACGCAAACGCGGAGCTCACCAACCCGAGAATATAAATCTCAGATTTATTGATCCACGAAAAATTAGAAGACTTTATGGGGGTGGTGTTAAGGCTGTTCAGCCGATAAATGCCGACCATAAATACTATTGCCATTACTAGTAAGAAGATCCCCAATCTTCTGGCCCAGAGTCTAAGCAAAATGTCGGATCCACTTTTGAACGCGGTTCAGGCGACTAGCCCGCGCCAGAAGTGCAAGCCCGTTGGAGAGATAGTTAACTGTCGGGCATCATCCTCAATCTTGCAAGTCAAAGCCTTTAAGACAGGTGGCATCGGCGGCTACCATGGTTTTGCTATGCCGCAATGCTTCAACGCAGCCTGTGCTACCTGTCTTCGCCCCCTGAACCAATCCAACCAGCACCGCGCATGCAGCCACCTCAGATGTGGCTCTAAGCCGAACGGGATTAGAGGCTTGTCCGCGCTAGCATGCCCACCGCAGCCAATGCATTGCCCGTCGGATGAGGCGGAAGGGTTCTGGTTGATCCATTCCATCTCGACGCACATATAGGCCCGTGCGGTAGCCTTGTCAGAAGGCAGGGCATCATCTGCCTGTGCCTGCGTCAGCTTCTCGGCATAGGCTGCCTTCCAGTCGGCGGCGGTCTCCGGATGCTGCTTGCGGGACAAATGAGCGATGATAGCGTCACGGTTCTCCTTGATCTCGGCGACCAGTGTCAGGTGCGGCGGCGCTGACGCCTGCAAATGCAGACGCCCCGCGTCGAGTGTGATCATCACGCCCTGATCGGACGCTCGGCGCAGCAGCACGGCGGCGCTCATAGCGACATCTCCCAAGCCGGGGGCGGGGCTTTTTGATATGTATCGTCCGCTTCGTCCGCTTCGTCCGCCTCAGCGGGTTTCTGGGGTTGAGGGCGGACGCAAACGTCATTGGCGCTGTGTTCGTTTGCGTCCGCCTTGCGATATTGCGTCCGCCCCAGGGTGCCGGTGGAAGGGCTGCTTTCAACGGTTCGGAGTGTCGTGGCGGACCCGGCGGACGCAGCGGACGGAGTTTCCGCAGAACGCTGGCTACGGGTGATCGTGATCGTCCGCGTTCGGGCTTTGCCGATACGCTCCTCGGTCACGTTGATGCCGTGTCTCCGTAACAGTGTGGCGGCGCGACGGAGGCTAGACGCGATCGATCGCGGCGACTTTGGCCAATTGGGATCATGCCGCACCTTTTCCTCGACTTGGGCCGTGAGTTGGGTCAGCAGGTCGGTCGCCGTTCCGCTCCAACTTTCGACAGTCTCCATCAGGTCTTTGACTGCGACAGCAATGATGTCGGCTTCAAAACTATCGCGCTCAGCATCTGCGCGATTGCCTCTATAGGCGGCCATGAACTTTGCTTCAGGCCAGAACGCGCCCTCACATGCACAAGACCAGTGGGCGAAGTCTGCCATGCGCGGGTGGCCATCCAATGTGATCGTGTCTTGATGCTGTAGCCCCGCGACCACGCCGTTTAGAAGGGCGCCGAGGATTACGGGTGCCGCGGCGTCAACCTCCGCCCAAAGTTCTTTCTCCGTGCGCCGCTCAGCCTCTGAGATGGGGTTCAATCTTATGAAGATAGCCCGCTCTGCAAGGTCTGGCCTATCAACAACGTCCGCAATGCCGTTAAGGATGATAGGGCGTTGGGCCTCGAACAATTCTTCGTCCCGGTCGCTGTAGTTCCGGCGAATGGCATATGCGCCGCCGGTGGCGATGCGGCAGAGCGCGTCAGAGAGCCAAGGTGAAATCTTCGAGACGTTGTCGTATGCGAGAACATGACTGTTTGCGGTGGCGACGTAGAGATCACGTTCCTCGCGCGGCCAGGACCTGAGCGCTGCGGTGTTTGGGTCGATCAATCGCCGCATGATGCGGGCGAACGTGCTCTTGGCCGATCCTTGCTCGCCGCTGATGGCCAGAAGCGGGTACGGTCCCCGCGGACATAGGGCGGCAGTCAACCACGCGACGGCCAGAACAAAGTCGCTGTGGGAGCCTATATTGATTAATCTGTGTAGGACTTGAATATCGCCCCCAGCTAAAGGCGATGGCAGTGGCAGCATGCCCGAGGCTCGCTTAAAGCGGACGGGCGGTCGCAATACGATCCGCCAGCCAGTTTTATCAATCTCGACCGCCCTCCAATCTGGGGTCCCAAGGTCGAGATAAACACTGCCATCACGCTCGCCGACCCGCACAAACACCTGATGCTCCGGCCCGTCATGCTGTGCCTGCGCTTCGATGACGGCAAGTGCGGAGTTAAGCGCTTCTGTCGCCACCGCGCCGCCCGTCGTCTGATAGAATGTGCGACATAGGAGAGACTTGAACCCGTCGCCACGGACCGACCAAGTCTGGCGATTGCCGCCCACTTCGACGTCGGCATAGGCAATGCCATCTGGGTCGTGGAAGAGCGTCCATTGCTCTGTGAGCGCAATCAGCTTGCTGGCATTGTTATGTGACTTCGGCGTGTCATTGTCAGCCGCATTCTCTGCCGGGCCAGGGATTGGCACCCGCCGCCAACCATTCTCTGCGGCGAGGAAAAACAGGGTCGCCACTGTAATGGGCCGGGTGTGCGGGCACCCAAAGCTCTCCCAGGTCCGCTGCGTCTGCGCAGGATCGTCCTTGGCGGATTGCGCAGACCATTGCCGCCAAAGGTCTATGCCGGCCTCTCCAAGACCGTCATAAAGCGCAAAACCGATCCGCAGCCACTCGTCGTAGCCTAAATCAGTGTTTGGGATGCAATGTAGAGCCTCTGCAATACGCTCCTCAGTCGGTGGCTCGCCGACGCCAAAGCCCGCGGCTTGACGTCCCGAGCGCTCGCGCCGATCCATTACTGATCTCGCGATAGCCCCGGCGTCACTTAGGCATTTGGCTGCTGCCTGAAGGAATGCATCAACCTGCTCGGAGGTGACGCTTGGAAGCGCTTTCGAGGGTATGTCCAGGGGCGATCCGTCAGTCCACTGATATTCCTGGTCGGTTGCAGGATGAATGCCAAACCCCACAAATTGCTGGCCTTGGCCCAATACCTCCACCTGCGCCTTAGATCCATCCGCAAAGAAGTGCTCTTCGGTCGCCAGTTTCTTAAAAGGCATGCTGGCGCGATAAACGAGCAGGCTCTTCGGCGCACGTCCGACGCGGCGCAAAGGCGTCTGGCCAAGCATCTCACCGGCGAGCGCTTCTATTCTCGTTGCCATTGGCGCGTCTGTGATGTCGATATCAATGCCGACGATGTCGCCAGTCAGGATGCCGGTGTTTGTCCAGTCGGGATGATCTTTGGCCCAGGCTCTGATCTCCGCCTCCGTGGCGTCTGCACAAACCTTAGGCCAGTTACGAAGCAGGACAGCTTTACCTGGGTTGGCCTTCGATGACGTCGATGCCGTTGGCGACGTCACTGGTACCGGGTGATAGCTGTGGCGCAAGAGAGCGAGCCGAAGGGCAGTTAGGCCCATATAGGCATCTTGGGTGAGATCATTTCTCATTGCGCGCCTCCAGGGCTGCCATCTTGGCGGCTTTGCCAATCTCTGCCGGCGGCAGGCTCTTGATGAGCTGTGCCAGACTATTTGCCAAGATAATGGTTCGGCGACCGGCCTTGACCGCCTTCAAACGTCCAGCGGCGATCTCATCGTAAACGCGGGTCCGACTGAAACCGCTAGCCTCTACGGCACCGTCTATCGTGTACCCAAGAGGTGGGCGCCAAGGTGGCGCGGTTTCAGCTAGTTCGGCCTGGCAGTCATCTGCCGCTACATCGAACTTATCGGCAGGAATTTTTTCCGGGGAATATTGCGCCAAATGGAGGGTCCTTATGTGGAGCCGCATCCAAAACGAGCCAACACCAATAGGTTAGAGGGTGCACGATCCGGGTCTGAAATCTTGTCTTGATCTGCCCGAGCATCGTCGCCATAGTCCTATCTGTTGAGCCGTCGTGAATGCGGCGGGTTACATGGGACGCCCGGGGAAAGTTTGCCGACTTACCGGGCGTTCCGCTTTTTGTGGCGATCAAGTACCGCCACATCCCAATGAATACAGTGGGATTAGGTGTGGGTGAAAGCGGACAAGTAGAGTTTTGCCCAAGAAATTTTGCTCCTGTACCCATAAGTAATTGAAAAACAAAGAATGCATCTGTGCATAGGGTGGAGTTATTTTTAATGCGGCCGTCCAAAATGGTAAGTTTTCGTGGCGGATATTGGTTCAACTCAACCTTGCTCTACTAGCTATAGTGGGTTTCCCTAATGCGCGGGTGCGGGTGGTTGATACAGTTTGAATACCCTAACTGCCTTCATCGGCAGTGATTGCCGACCTTCTGATATGGAACGAGCGCCCCCTACGATATTCACCTTTGCGTTCTGGCCGCTGAATTCGGCTTCCAGGAGATCGTTCGGGGCTTCTTCACCGGCGGCGAGGCCACAAATGCTTCTGTCAGTCATACCGTCAAAAGATCAAAGAGACGAACTTTGAAATACTCGTTGGCAGCCTCAACCTCAGACTTTAGGTCGTATCCAAAATGCTGCAGCATATCGTCGGCTGTTAGTGAATATGGTGGCTTAATCGAGCATTTTCCGTAATAAAAGATGATATGGGCGCGAGATGATTCAACTTCAAAATTCTTGCTCTCACCATAGGATTTTACCAACAATTCCATGCACAAAAGGTCGCGTAAAATCTGCCTTTTCTTTCCTGCATCATGTAGTCCAGATCCACGCTTGATCTCGTAAAGAGAAAGGTGCTTGGTGTTCTTGTTATAGGCCGCCATGTCGATCTGTAGATGCCGTTTACCGTCTAGGTCATATGGTAGGTTAGAGGTGATTGCTTGCGCTGGATCTTTCATAAAATCAGTCGCCACACCGTCCGCAGCAGCGCTCACTTTAAAATCCTTGTCTTCCCAAGCATCAAATTCTGGTCTTGCCATGATGCTGTGCAAGATTGTGTGTTCAAGGATATACCCATGACGTTTGTACGCACTACTCATCACGCTGGTGATTTTGCTGAACATAGCTCCCGCTATTGGGTCAGGGTCGAATTTTTTGCTGTTTAGCTTTTCAATCGTCTTATCGATCTCATCACGGACTATTTGACTAACAGTCATGGCACTACCTCAACATATTAAGTTGAGGGTCACTTTGCGGGTAATCTGTATCAAGTTCAAATTTCTTACGGCTTGGTGGTATCCAAACTAGCTCCGTGCTTTTTGTGGGGAATTTTGACCATACTACCCAGCCATAACCAGTTGCCGTTGAAGCTTTGCGATCAAGTCGTCCTTTAACCATGGCAACGCGCTCGGTATATTGAGCAAAAATCGCCGGCTTTGTATCTAAGAATAAGCGTTCGTAGCGCCCAATGCTTTCAATAAACACAGTGCGAACAAGCATTGCCACGCCAAGTCGAGCTACTCGCAAGCCTTCCTGCACGAAGTCCTCGGCAATCTTGAAAGGTGGATTAGTTATTACCCAATCAAACGACTTATCAGGGTAATCTCCAGCCAAAAAATTAGCGACTTCGCCAAAGCCGTATTCAACGATGTCGCTGGATTTAACTTTGCTAAAATACTCAGCTAGCGGCATAGACATGTGGCCACGATGGCAAGCAGGCTCCAAACAGGAAAGCCCCTGTAATGCGGACTTGCCACCTAAGACGCTTTCCAAAAACGCCCTAGTGGCCCAAGGCGGCGTGGGGAAATCATCAACGCTATTTTGGCTTTCATGCCTTTGCGCCATAACTGCATGCGATGTATTTTGAGGCAATTGCTGCTGCGCCTTTCGCTTTTTTGCTTAGGTACTGTCGTGTGGTATTCAGAATAATGCGTTTCAAAAGCCTGTCCCGCTATTTATTTTCGCTTCAAGATCGATCCACTACCCTAAACTCCACCAGTATAGGTGCTTGCCGCTCTCACCGCTGGTAAGGCATCAACATGCTAATTGGGAGCCAAGCCTTAGGAGTTGGCAACGGAAGCGCAAGATAGAGTGTCAACGCGGTCAGCCAGCAACTGTGTGGCGTCTCGGACTTGTGGTCGATAGCGCGCTTGATTGTAGAGAGACGCGAGCGGCGAGTGCAAAGAAGTGTGGTTCAGGGCCGCCTCGATTATATGTGGCTCAACGCCCAGTTCGCCAAGCAACGTGGCGCTGGTGCGTCGCAGATCGTGCCGGTGCCAATCAGCGGTGTCGCTGGCGGCCATGACCTTCTTTGTTTCGCGATCCCAGTTGACCAATGCCCCGCCACTCGCGGTGCAGAACAGTAAAGAGGGCGGCTCCCCAACCCCCGGCCGGCAGATCAGGTCGATGGCCTGGGCTGATAATGGCACGACATGCGGGCGGTTCGACTTTGTGTCCGGCAGACGCCACTCCGCCCGCTTAATATCTATGTCTTGCCAGCACGCCTGAACCACCTCTTCGCGCCGCGCCAGCGTCAGCAGCATGAACAGCATAGCCCCCGCATAGGGGCGGTCGGAGGCGCGCAGTACCGGCAATAACCGCTCCAATTCCGCATCAGATAGAACACGGTTCCGGCGCTTCACCGGAGCAGGGGGTTTCACCAGAGTTGTCTCCAGCGCGATGAGGTCTCGCTCTGCACCCCATTTTAAGATGGGTCGTAAATATCGAACTGCTGCGGAGGCCGATGAGACCGCTTGGTAGCTGTCGGCGGCCAATTGCAGATCGACCTTGCGGATTAGCCCAAGCGGTCGATCCAATTGGTCGGCAAACACTGAAGTGATCCGCCGGAGCCCATCAAGCCAGCTCTTCTTACTTGCGCCCACCTTGTCGCCATATTGATCGACCAGGGAGCGCAAGGTTCCAATGCCATGTGCCGCATCTTGCCCCATAGCACGACGCTGGCGGCGTTCAGCCACCGGATCTTCACCGTCGTCCTTGACCCGCCCCCGCATCCGTCGTGCCGCTTCTCGCGCTTCCGAAATGGACCACTCCGGCCACTGGCCAAGAGAGTAGCGCCGCATACGCCCATCGTTGTCTCTTAAGGCAAGGCTCCAGGTCCCGCGTTTCGATGGAGCAATCCTAATGCGCAGCCCTTGGGTCGCCGCATCAACGACCTGGACCCTCTGATTATTGTCAGCAGCTTTTTTCGCAGCTGCCCGAATAGCAGTTTCCGTCAAACGCACTGGTGCCATCATCCAAACTCCAAATGGGGCTTCACTGGGGCTTCAATAATACCTCAATAGAACCGTATATACCGAAACGCAGCGGGACGGTCGATGGTGAATAAATAATTATAATCTCAAGCAAAAGCGCGATATATAGCAGCACTACGGAACAAAGCCGGATAGAGTGGGACGGCTCTAAATAGAGATACTATGGTACTCTTAATCAGCGGGTCCACGGTTCGAGTCCGTGTGCGCCCACCAAGGATTTCAATGGGTTAGATGATTTTTTGGATTCGCTTTGGCTAGCTTAGGTAACGCTGTAGGTAACACTTGGCCCTGATTCTTAACCTTTCCTCGGCCATACCAATTCAAGAGTGCGCACAGTGCGTCCTTGCTTGGCTAGCCCGTTTTCGCATTTGGGCAAGGTCATGCGCCGGCCATGAAGGTTGCCGTGCCTCATCACTTCTAGTTCTGGAGCGGTCACGACGCGCATAGTTTCGGGGGCCACCGTTGTGTCTGGCTCCCGGCTCAGCCTACCGGCACCATGGCCCCTTATCCCACGCCCCCACAGTCTCTGGCCATCCATCGACCGCGGCCAATACGCGGCCATAGCGGTCTAGTACGGCGCTGCCGTAGCATTTGCCCTTACGCCGACCCTTAGCCCCGCCAATCGTCAAACGGGCCGTACGGTCTTCCCAACGCGCCCTGGCTGCATCTGTTGCGGCCTTGAAGCCTGGTTCTCCACGCTCCGGCGTGTCTATGCCGATAATGCGGACCTTGCGGGATTGATCGGCAAAACGCATCCAGGCCGTGTCGCCATCGACAATACGTTCAACGGGTGCGGTGCATGTTAGACCGACAGTGAGTGCCAGCACGGCAGGGCATGGGACCATTATTTCACTCCGGCGCTACGCCTTATTTTGAAAACACTGTCACCCAGACGAAGGTGGGCCTTACTCGTACAATGCAACGATTAATCACAAAAGATAGGCACGCATTACGCGTATGGCAGAGTTCTACGCGTTCAGATTCCGCCTAAAGCTCTTATTTTCGCAGGATCTCGCCGCTAATATATTGAGTGACGAAAGTGGTTACGTCTTTCCAGGTCGCAAGCGTGGTAAGCCTTTAAGTAATATGGCTATGGGACTGCGCCGTGCAGGCCTAAGCGTGACGGTCCATGGCTTTCGCTCTAGCTTTTCTGATTGGGCAGCAGAAAGCACTCAGTTTCCCCGCGAAGTAGTTGAAGCTAGCCTGGCACATGCGATTGAGAACCGTGTCGAAGCTGCATACCGGCGCGGCGATCTTCTTGAGAAACGGCGTCGCTTGATGGACGCTTGGTGCGATTTTTGTAGTGGTGCGGCTTCTGCTTTGGCGATCTAGGTCGCGAGCCTTAGGCAGACAGCGATTGAGAAAGTAACATTATGACATTCACCGGTGTGCCTGTTGATTGCTTGTTTTGGGAAGAAGCTGCCTGTCTTCTGCATGAGAAGCTCTGGCCCGAGCCCATGCCCTACCATCTCTTCTCTTCGGCATTTTTGGGCAAGGGGCCCCATTTCATTTCCGAACGACGGAGGTATTTGGGGTATCAAATTCTTGTTGATGGACTCAAGGCAGGACACTTTTTCACCTGGAAAATATCTCCTGGTTATATCCAACCCATCCGCGAGGCCCAGCCTGATAAGTTTTGGGGTATCGAGAACATCTACAAAAGTGATGCTGTTGAAAACGGACATACCAGCCCTGAACATCAGACTAATTTTTTCCGCGAAGAAGATATCAAGATACTGCTATCCAATGATTCAGTGGAGGTTTTGAAGAGCACGTATTCGCCTGAGCTGGCTATGCGCCTTGTTGATCTTTGGGAGATGGCTGGGGCACGCAAATATCCTGAGTTCAATGCCTTTGCAAAGCAGACGCTTGGTGCTCTTTTTGATGGTGAAATCGGGTGTATTCTTAAAACAGGAGCAGACTATCATATTCTTGGAGATGGCCTCTCCGCCCAGAACGGCCCCTGGGATAGAATTAGCTCGACAGGTATTCGGTTTGGCAAGTTGGAGCCGTCTTTGGAGCATAACTTCACAAAGATGCCTCTTCAAAAGAATGCGTTAATCGAAAGACTCATTCCTAATTTCAGTACCTATGCCCTGGAACTTACCGAGGCCATCAGGCTTTGCAAAAAGCTCAAACTGTCAATGCCAGATTGCTTAAGTCGACATATTGAGGCTTCGGCCGATGCTGCTGATGTGGTCATTCATAGCGGGCCGACTACAAAAAAAGATATCGTGAGAACAGCGAAAAACGTTCTAGCCGAGATCAAGCGCAATGGCTGGCGCCTGAGTACAAAGGAGGTCGCCAGGTTCGTGTCTGTAATGACTGGTGTGACCAAGGCGCGAGCTGAGTCCATTGTAGGACCGCTGAGGAAAGCTGATCCATATTGGAGGCCTGGAACCCTAAAAAAAGGCGAAAAATCAGTCGATTATAAAAAATTAGGTACTGCACTTGGTATCCCTAGCTCTCAAATTCCAAAGCCGCCTCAGTAATCTGCCGAAAAACTGCACGGGCAGATTACGGGCAAATTCCAGGACTATTTTCGGGCAAATTCTGAGCTTTCATATGTGTGTCCATCAACCGAGATGGAGAGAGTTACTATGGAAGTTCAAGAACGATTTATCCGCCTACCAGAAGTGCTGAATGTCACGGGCCTTTCGCGCGCCAGTGTGTACAGGCTTGAAAAGGCAAATATCTTTCCCAAGCGCTTCAAACTGACGACTAACACAGTCGCCTGGAAGCTTTCAGATATCCGGGGATGGATGGAATCCCGCGCAGAGGCCTCAGCCTGATAGCGCAACGCTGGCGCGAGCAGACAGGTGCGCAAAAGTGCGCGCATAAGCGATGCAGATATCCGGGCGGCGCTTGCCGATAACCTGGAAGCCATCGCGTATGCAATCTATCCAAGTGCAGCTGGAAGCCCACGCCAGGTCAGTGGCAATGAAATCCGCATTGGCAATAATGGCAGCCTAAGCCTGATCGTACGTGGGCCGGATAGAGGCGCTTGGTTCGACCATGAAGCTGATACGGGCGGCGGGCCTATGGAAATTGTCGCTTAGGCCCACGGCATCCCACGCAAAGGCGCTTTCGGGCAGCTACGCGAAACCTGCCTTGATGTGCTTGGCTGGACGGACGATAGCCCCCCGTCGCTACCAGTGCAGCGGCCTAAGAAAACAGACGCAGAGATCGAGCGCGAGGACGCAGCCCGGAAGGCCAAGGCGTTAGGTCGAGCGACAGCAGCCCGCCAAATCATCCTGCAATCGGTGAAGCCTACCGGCGATGGCGCAGCCTATCTGAAGGCCCGGGGACTGCCGGTTGATGCGCCTAACGTCCGATGGATGCCAAACCCGCTCAATCTGCCGTTCAAATCCGAGACCAAAGCCCATATGCAGGCAGAGGGTGCGACTGGCGCAATCGCCATGGTGGCGCGCACCCGTGATGGCGATGCAAAGGCCGTGCAGTGCATTATTATTGGCGCTGGCGGACGGCCAATCTTGGAGCCAGAGAGGCCGGGCAAGAAGCGGCGCAAGCTAAAACGAACGCTAGGGGCTGTGCGAGACCCCAAAAACCCGGCAG
>CAJXVF010000017.1 GCA_913060845.1 uncultured Alphaproteobacteria bacterium
CGTGGGCTCGGAGATGTGTATAAGAGACAGTTTCATGGGCTTGTCCCATCTGGATCTAGCGACGGGGGCCGCAATCCAATTCACCGGCCCGCTGATGGTGACCGCATTGTCTGCGCCCTTGTTGGCAGAACGTGTCGGTTGGCGGCGCTGGTTGGCCGTAGTCATCGGGTTTGCAGGCGCCTTGATCATCATTAGGCCGGGCGCTGACATGCAGTGGGCCGCGCTTTTCTTCGTGGCCAGCGCGCTTTGCTCCACGTTCTATCAAATCACCACGCGCCATCTATCGAGCTATGACTCACCAGCGACCGCAGCCACCATAGCTGCCATCGTTGGCGTCGTGGCGTTGACGCCAATAGCACCGTTTGTGTGGACAGACCCGAACGGATGGCTGTCGATAGCGCTATTCATAGGCCTTGGCGTTTTCGCTGGATTTGGGCACTTCCTACTGACATCCTCTT
The DNA here is from genome assembly GCA_913060845.1 of uncultured Alphaproteobacteria bacterium. Classification (GTDB taxonomy): domain Bacteria; phylum Pseudomonadota; class Alphaproteobacteria; order Bin95; family Bin95; genus VMCJ01. The sequence continues at coordinate 459 of CAJXVF010000017.1, forward strand.
ATCGCTACGCCCAGGCATCTACGCTGGCACCGTTCGCATATACGCACCTGCTTGGTGCGACGATCATGGGCTTTCTGCTGTTCGGCAATTTCCCGGACAAATGGACCTGGATTGGTGCCGGCGTAATCATTTCTGCCGGATTGTATGTTGCACATCGTGAGCGTGCGCATGCAAAATCACCAGCGACCGCCCAGCATGCGGAAAAGGCGATATCCGAAAATCGCGAAACCCACTAAGGTTCAACACATGAGCCCCCTGGCCTCCGCCCGTGAACGGTCTGACGCGAAGCGAGTCTTCGTAGACGTTGACGCGCCGTTTCATCTGTCAGAGCCCAAAATACAGACCGTGCCGCTCGTTGTGGCATCCCCCCACTCTGGCAGCCGCTACCCAAGCGATTTGGTTGATGCCAGCAAGCTGGATGCGGATGCGCTGCGCCGGTCCGAAGACGCCCATGTGGATGCGCTGTTCGCAAGTTCTATTGATCACGGCGCGCCGCTGCTGGCCGCACTCTTCCCCCGCGCTTATGTGGATGTGAACCGCGAACCCTATGAGCTTGACCCCGCAATGTTCGATGAGGCCTTGCCGCCTTATGCATCAACACGTAGCCCCCGCGTTGCGGCAGGCTTAGGGTCTATCCCACGCATCGTCGCTGCTGGCATGGACATCTATAACCGCCGTCTCTCCTTTGCTGAAGCAGCAGCGCGGCTGGACGCTTGCTACAAGCCCTATCACCGGGAACTCAACCGGCTGATCCAGACGACACGTAGGCACTTCGGCGCTTGCCTCCTGCTGGATGCGCACTCCATGCCGTCCGCAGGGCTCGCCTGCCGGGATGACCCGAATTTTGGGCCGATTGATATCGTGCTCGGCGACAATCATGGACACGCCGCTGCCCCAGACCTAACAGACGCCGCCTATCGCTACCTCCGCGATCTAGGCTACGCGGTGGCGATCAATGATCCCTATGCCGGCGGTCATGTCACTAAGGCTTATGGCGCGCCAAGGGCCGGGGTGCATGTGTTGCAGGTTGAGGTAAACCGTGCGCTCTACATGGATGAGATGAGCTTCGAACGCAGCCGGTATTTTGAAACGCTACAAAGCCATATCGATGGACTGATAGCAGCACTTGGCGCAGCAATGCAGCTTGAAGAAGCGCCTTCCCTGGTGCGCTAACCGACAGCCGGCAGCATTTTCGCACTTGCAGCACAAAAAAAGAGGCCGCGCCGAAGCGCGGCCCAAGTTCAGGGAGGAAACGCCCATGACAGGCGTGCAGGATAACTCCTGCCTCTTCAACATAAATGCTGCGGTGCAGAATTCAAGGCGTAAGTCGGCGATTTTCTGTAAGATTTTACCAAATTCCACCGCGACATTTTCGCAGTGCAACATTATCACGCTTGAGACCCTAAAACCGCTACTCGCGCGGCGCGTGCTTGGCTAAAATCCGTTGCAAGGTCCGCCGATGCATCCGCAGGCGCCGCGCGGTTTCGGAAACATTGCGGTCGCATTGTTCATAAACCCGCTGAATATGCTCCCAACGCACACGGTCCGCAGACATTGGCATTTCGGGCGGTGGTGGCGTTTCATTGGGCGCAGCCAGCAAGGCGGCTTCAATCTGGTCCGCATCTGCAGGCTTTGGCAAATAGTCGATAGCGCCCGCCTTAACCGCAGCAACAGCCGTGGCGATATTGCCGTAGCCTGTCAGAATAATCGCGCGAATATCAGGCCGCTCGGCCTGCAGAGCCGCCACGACATCAAGCCCACTGCCGTCGCCTAAACGCAGATCAACCACCGCATAGGCTGGCTTTAACCGGGCTGACTGAATGCCTTGGGCCGCAGATTCCGCTGTATGCACATCATAACCACGCCGCTCCATTGCGCGCGCAAGACGCTTCAAAAAGGGCAGATCATCTTCAACAATCAGCAAACTTTTCCCGGCGTCAACACCACCGCTGCCTTCAATCGACATCACACATATACTCCGTAGAATTACCGCGTCTCGTCCTGCTTAACTTCAAGCAAGACCCGCGACCAAACTGCCTGAACAGCAGCCCCGCCTTCCGGCCCGTTCGCGAATGTAAGGCTAGCGCCCGTATTCTCCAACAGGGTTCGTGCAATAAACAATCCAAGCCCCATATGGCCATCCTGCTCCGCTCGTGTCGAGATGTAAGGTTCGCCGATCCGATCCAGGACATCTGACAGAAAACCTGGCCCATCATCCGAGACATGCGCGCGGATTTCCTCAGCATCCCATTCAATCACAATCTTCACCTCAGTTTTAGCGAACTGCAGGGCGTTAGACAGAATATTGACGAGACCGTTCACCAGTTCGGGCGTTTTCTGCACCCGAGGCTCTGGCCCAGCGCCATCCGACAGAGGCCGCTGTAAGACGGTGAAAGCAATTTCGGGCCGTCGATGCTGCGTCGCAGCACCCCCGACGAGCGCCGTAAGCGGGATTGGGTAGAACTCAGCACCGGAATCATCACTCGGCCGCGCCGCCAGCTCTGCCAAGATATCCCGGCAACGCTCGGCCTGAGAAACTAATAGCGCAGCATCCTCCGCGGCTTCACTGCCGTCAGGCAAATCCAGCATCAATTCCTTCGATACCAGCGAGATTGTGGCCAAGGGCGTTCCAAGTTCGTGTGCTGCCGCCGCCGCAAGCGCGCCAACGGCTGAAACCTGTTGCTCTCGCTGCAGGGTCGTTCGCACTTCGCCAAGAGCCTCCTGCATCCGCCGATGCTCACTGGCCACCCTGACGACATAGCCGGCGATAAAGACAGTCCCGACCACCGTCGCCACCCACGCCGCCAGGGAATAGATCAGCGCTAGTTGGGGGGCTGGGCCCGGCACTGGCATGTGCGCAATCGCCAGAATGCTTATCGCGAGCAAAGCGAAAAGGCCAAGCGTCAAAGTGCGCTGGGCAGAAAGGATAGTGGCGGACACTGTCACAGGTGCCAACAGGAGGATTGAGAACGGATTGTGCAATCCGCCAGTCAGACCAAGCAATAATGCCAATTGAGCTGTATCAAATGCCAGTGAGGCCAGCACGAAACGCTGTGTCAACTGGCGTCGCGCGCCAAATCGGAAGGATAAAAACAGGTTCAGCATCGCGGATGCGACAATAGCGGCGAGGCATATTACCAAAGCTGCCGTCATCTCAAACAGCACAGCGACGATAAGCACAGTCGCTGTTTGACCGATTATCGCGACCCAGCGAATGGCGATCAGTGTAGCGCCCCGCACATGGCGCGGTCCTGCGCCAGGCGCATGTTCGTGGATATCAAGCTTCAAAACATCAAGCAGGCCAGTCATGGACAATACTCCTCACCCAAGATAGCTAAACAAAATATGAGCAATGCGGAAGCACATAAGCCGGTCGAAGTGATTGGGCTTGGTAAAAAGTTTGGTGATGTCGTCGCTGTCGAAGCGATTGATTTTGCCGTAGAGCGCGGTCGCGTGATTGGCCTGCTTGGCGGGAATGGCGCGGGCAAGACAACCACAATGTCCATGTTGATGGGGCTGCTAACGCCCACATCGGGCATTGCCAAAATATTCGGCAAAGATGCCAGCATACGGGATGCGAGCGCCCTATGTTGAGATGCCAGGTCGATTGACTGTTGCAGAGAACCTGGAAGTCTATGCTCGTCTGTTCGGTCTACGTCGTCCAAAAAACAGAATTGCAAAGCTCTCTCGCGATTTGGATCTGGAGAGTTTCCTACACAGACCAACCCGTACCCTCTCCGCAGGACAGAAATCCCGATCAGCGCTTGCTAAGTCGCTGATCAATGCTCCCGAGCTGCTTTTGCTGGACGAGCCAACTGCGAGCCTAGACCCGGATACCGCCGACTGGGTCCGTCGCTACCTAGAGACCTATCAGGCTGAAACGGGTGCGGCGATCCTATTGGCATCCCACAACATGCCTGAAGTCGAGCGGCTCTGTGACGATGTCCTGATGATGCGGGATGGCCGCATCATCGACCGTGGCGCGCCGAATGACCTTGCCTAATGACCTTATCGCCCGCCATGGTCGCCATAATATGGAAGAGGTGTTCTTGGACATCGCCCGTGGCGGCAACGCAGCACCTGCAGGAGCAAGCGGATGAATGACCGCGAGATCGTGCTGACGGCTCGGGTCGGATATTCGCGCTTATGCTGCGCCACTACTATCTGTACCGAGGTTCGTGGCCGCGTATCATCGAACTCGCCTACTGGCCGCTGATGCAAATCTTTCTTTGGGGTTTCATCTCACAATTCTTCCAACAGCACTCCACCCTGATCGCACAAGCGGGCGGCTTGCTGCTGGCTGGGGTCATGCTGTGGGATGTGATGTTTCGGGGTCAGCTTGGGGTATCCGTTTCATTCCTCGAGGAACTTTGGGCGCGCAATCTGGGGCAGATGTTTGTCTCCCCACTAAGGCCCGTTGAATTGGCGGCAGCGCTGATGTCCGTCAGTCTGGTGCGAACCCTTGTTGGCCTCATTCCCGCAGCCCTTGTCGCCTGGTTGCTTTATGAGTTCGCGATCACGTCCATTTGGCCGGGGCTGATCGTGTTTTTCTTCATGCTGCTCGCGTTCAGCTGGGCCGTCGGCCTCGCCGTCTGCGGCCTGCTGCTGCGCTATGGACTAGGTGCTGAGAGCCTCGCATGGGTCACAGTGTTCGCATTGGCACCGATTTCAGCCGTGTATTATCCAATCTCCATCCTGCCGGAATGGCTGCAATGGGTAGCGCTCGCCACACCGTCCGCGCATGTATTTGAAGGCATGCGGGCTGTAATGCTCGAAGGCCGGTTCGACTGGGGGCATTGTCTTTGGGCGCTGGGCTTAAACGTTATTGCGATGGCTCTCGCCATTTGGACCTTCGTCAGCGCTTTTGACGCCGCTCGCCGCGATGGTCGCTTGCTTCAGTCTGGCGAATAGAAAAGGCCGGACGCTTTTCAGCATCCGGCCTGGTCTTGTCAGAGTGCGGCGAACCGCATTCGTCAAAATTTAGTCGTCTCGGAATTGGCGCTCGTTACGCTCGTGGCGTTCTTGCGCTTCGATGCTAAGCGTTGCGATTGGCCGTGCATCCAGCCGGCGGACGCCGATTGGCTGTGTGGTTTCTTCGCAATACCCGTATGAGCCATCCTCGATCCGATACATCGCGTTATCGATCTTTGCGATCAGCTTGCGTGAACGGTCGCGGGTGCGCAGCTCAAGCGCACGATCGGCTTCGATGGTCGCCCGGTCCGTTACATCTGCTGCAGTGTTTGTCGATTCCCGCAATACGCAGATTGTACCGGTCGATTCCTTTAGAAGCCTGCCTTTCCAAGTCGTCAATTTTTGACGAAAATACTCTGTTTGCAATGGGTTCATAAACTCTTCTTTATCATTTGGTTTATAGTCGTTTGGTAGCGTTATCGCCATCTTGATTCCCCCTGAGCCGTTTTAGGCAGAGGCAGTATATGAATAGTTTGTCGCAGGTCAACGCGCCGCTATCTGCGGGTTTTCAAGCTTTACAGATATTAACTATTGGACGGAAATTCTGTGAAGTTCTGTGTGATTAAATCAAATTCCGTTTTGCCAGCTCAACAGCCGCACGAAGTTCAATCTCAGCAACAAGTTCATCAAGTAAGAGGTCGTTTGTATTGTATTTTTTCCAATCCATGTCATCAGCTAGCTTCTGCAAGGCTACATCCGATATGGCCCCATCCAAAAGCGCTAGGCGCAAACCATCCAAACGCTTAAGCAAAGCTTCGGCGTGATCATATGCTCTCGCACGACCATCTAATGCATCGCCAACGGACTGTGCTGCGAGCAGAGCACCAACCCCAGTCGGAGCGCTGGCGACTGAACTTGGAGCCGCGGCCTCCGCACCGCCAAGATGCGTGCCGAACCCTGTCCCGCTTGCGGCTTTTGACCGACCAGGCTTTCCCGCCCGGACGCCGCCAACCGAATTCCCATTTGTGATTTTCATATAAGGGCACCGATTTCCATGTGGAGTGACGTGAGAGTTAGAATGTCACCGCCAGGTGGATAAATTTTCGTTAACACTGCTCTCTATGACCGCATTAGGCCCGGCAAATATTGCCACCGGACGGACTTCCAAGCACCCACTCAATTAATTTCAGTATATGATTCAGTAGATTAGTCTGTATTTTCAGTTTGGCACGGCATTCGCATAGGGAGGGGCACACAATGTGAGTCCATCAATATGTCGTTCAACATTCGCCTCTCTGCCCGCTTGCTGCTCATGACAGCCGTCATGAGCCTTGCGTTGAGCGTGGCGTCTGGGCCGGCAGATCCCCGCTCACGTATCAAAGACATCGCAGACTTTGAAGGCGTCAGGGACAATATGCTGGTTGGATACGGCCTGGTCGTTGGCCTTAAAGGTACCGGCGACAAGCTGGGCTCCTCCGTCTTCACGAAAGAAAGCCTCATCGGCATGTTGGCGCGGCTCGGCGTGAATACGCGCGGCGCTGGCGTCAGCACTAAGAATGTGGCTGCCGTTATGGTGACTGGCACACTCCCACCATTTGCCCGCCAAGGCAGCCGGGTCGATATTTCGGTCAGTGCGCTTGGTGATTCAACAAGCCTGCTCGGCGGCACCCTTCTGGTCACACCGATGATCGGTGCAGACGGCGAAGTCTATGCCGTTGGCCAAGGCCAGCTCGCTGTTGGCGGGTTTGAAGCCCAGGGCCAAGGCGAGACCATCACCAAGGGCGTGCCGACAAGCGGACGGATCGCCAGCGGTGCCATTATCGAGCGGGAAGTACCGTTTGATTTCGCCGGTATGCAAAGCTTCCGCCTTGCCCTGCGCAATCCAGACTTCACTACAGCCCGCCGGATTGCCGCCGCTGTCAATAAGCGCCTTGGCCCAAATGCAGCGACACCGCTTGATCCAGGTACGGTTCAGGTTGATCTGGCGCACGCAAACGGGCGCAACATCGTCGCTGCTATTGGCGATATCGAGCAGCTTGAAGTCACTCCCGACCTCCCTGCCCGTGTCGTCATTGATGAACAGACCGGCGTGATCGTGATGGGCGACCGGGTGCGCATCAGCACCGTTGCAATCGCCCAAGGCAACCTGACGATCCGCGTCACTGAGACTCCGCAGGTCTCCCAGCCGAACCCGCTTTCCAATACTGGCGAAACCGTCACCGTTCCCCGCACGACAATTGAGATCGATGAAGATCGGTCCCGGCAGCTCGGCGTGTTGAGCGAGGGCGTCAGCCTGCAGGAATTGGTCAACGGCCTGAATTCCTTGGGTGTCGGGCCACGCGACATGATTTCAATCCTTCAAGCCATTAAAGCCGCCGGTGCGGTCCACGCCGAAATCGAGGTGATGTAATGACTGACGTAAGCCAAATCTTTGGCCTTCCAGGTACCTCTAATCTTGCTGTTTCCACCGCGCAGCAGAAACCTTTGCAAGCGCCAGTCCCTGGCAAGTTCGGCGAAGCGCGCGAAGCAGCCCAGGCGTTCGAGGCGCAGTTCCTTAGCCAAATGTTTCAGCTCGTGACTGACGCCATGCCGGTTGATCCGGTGTTCGGCGGCGGCCAGGGCGAAAAGATGTTCCGCAGCATGCTGACGGAACAGTGGGCAGAAAGCGCCTCTCAGAACGGTGCCATCGGCCTTTCCGACACCATCATGCATGAACTTATACAGCAACAGGGAGGGCAGTCCTGATGTCCAAACGACCCGCTTCCGGCCTCGTGAGTGAGATTGTGCTTGTAACTGGTCAGCTGATCGCCCTGATGGAACAGGAGGTTCGCCACCTACGCGAGGGCGACGTCCAGTCCCTAGCGAAGACGCGACCCGAGAAAGGCCGCCTGATGCGCGGCTATGAAGCAAAGCTGCATGCCCTCAAGGCCTCACCAACGCTCTACGCAACGGTCGAGCCAGCGCTCAAAGTTCATTTGGAAACTGCAACACGCAACCTCCAAAGTGCCATTGAACAGAACGTCACGCAATTACGAGCCGCAGCTGAGGCCAACCGGCGCCTTGCAGATGCCCTCGCCAAATCAGCGGTGCAAACGGCAGCAAAGCCAGGCTACGGCCCCAGGCGCTCAATGACGCCTGTCATTGCCTCACGCGCGATCTCGGAGCCGCTCTCCATTAGCCGCGCGCTTTAAGCCCACTGCCCTCTACCTTTTTATCCGCTTAGGACACACACCGCGCCATGTCACTCTCCACCGCCCTAAACGCAGCCGTCACTGGCCTGGCCGTCAATCAGCGCGGGCTGGAAATTGCGTCCCACAACATTGGTAACGCCCACACGGACGGTTATAGCCGCAAGATCATCCAGCAAGAGGCCATCAGCACATCCAGCTTTGGCTCCGGCGGCGTCCAGATATCCAATGTCCAGCGGGTCGCGGATGAGTTTCTTATCAATCAGGTGCGCACCGAAAGCGCGACCCTCGGTAAAGCAGCGACGCGGGATCGGTACTTCGGAAACCTGCAAGACATGTTTGGCACCATTAGCAGCAATAGCTCTATCGGCCAGCAGATGGCTGATTTGTCTTCGCGGATGGAAAGCCTAGCGGTCGAGCCAGAAAGCCCTACGAACGCCCTCGCCCTCATCGACACCGCCCTGATGATGACGCGGGACATGAATGACATGTCCAACCGCATCGTTGATCTCCGCCACGGTGCAGACGTTGAAATCGACCAAGTCGTCGACCAAGTAAATCTTGATCTGCAACGTGTGGCTAAACTCAACCAGGATATCGCCAATGCCAGCAACCTTGGCATTAATGCGGGCGATCTCAGGGACTCCAGAGACCTAGCGCTGAAACGCGTTGGCCAAGCGATCAATATCAAAACATTTGAACGGGATACTGGCGAAGTCGTCGTTGTAACGGGTGATGCCAAAGTTCTCGTTGATGGTGACGCCGCCACAATTGATTACGAGGCATCATCACCTGGCCAGATTGGGACGGCATTCCAAACTATCAGCATCGATGGACAATCCATCCAATCTGACATCCGCGACGGCAAGCTTAAGGGCCTGCTAGAAGTGCGGGATAAGGTGCTACCAAACTTGCACAGCGAGCTGGACGCTCTCGCTGCCAAAACCCGTGATGTTCTCAACCAAGTGCACAATCGCGGCATGGGCTTTCCGGCTGCAAATAGCCTTTCCGGCACACGGAATTTCACTGACACAGCAACCGAAACAGTGACGCTTGATGTTGATATCCGCGTCGCGACCACAAGCAATAATGGCCTGATCCAAGGGCATTTTGATCTACCTGCGGGCGCCTACACGCTTGATGACATGGCAACGGCCCTGAATGATGGGTTCATTGCTGCCGGGCTGCCTGACGGCCCAATCGCAACCGCCAGCGTCAGCGCTTCTGGATTGACGATCACTGCTGCCAATGCCGCCCACGGCATCGGTATCGCTGACTTCAACGGCGGGGCAGACGCAACCATCGCTTATGACGATGGATCAGGCGCTGTCGATATTGCCGGGTTTTCAAACTTCTTCGGCCTGAATGATCTCTTCGTCACAGAGGGCATTGTACCGGGCGGCTCGAACCAGAACGCCTCTTCGACTTTGGACGTCCGGGCCGACATCATCGCAAATCCAGGCGTTGTCTCCCACGGTCGACTTTCAACAGACCCAACAGTGCCTGTGGCTGGCGAAACGCGTGGCGTCTCAATCGGCAATGGCTCTATCGCCGCCGCCATGGCTGCAGCACTTAGCGAAAACCAAAGCTTTGACGCAGTAGGCGGCCTGCCACCCATCGATAAGCCATTGCACGAATATGCTGCCGAAATCATCGGCTTGAACAGCCAGCTGGCTGCGGATGCTTCGGAGAAGATGGCGTTTGAAGAAGCGCTGATCGAGCAGCTCGAAACCCGCCAGGCAGATTTTTCCGGCGTCAGCATCGACGAGGAACTCGCCAACATCCTGACTCTGCAGAACGCTTTCAGCGCTTCTGCCCGGGTCGTCACCACTGTGGACGAAATGCTGGACACCATTCTCCAGCTGAAGCGATAGGAGGGCTTGAAGCATGAGTCGCGTAGCCGATACCGCTAGTCACAGCACGCTGCTGAATAACCTGAACCGCTCTATTGAGCGGGCGCGGGACATTCAGGTGCAAGTGTCCACCGGCAAAGTTGGCCAGGACTATGCCGCCATTGGCCGAGATTCGAAGCGCCTCGTCTCCCTGGAAGCCGAACGCTCCCGCGCCGACCATTTCATCGGTACCAATCAGGTCGTCGACCTTCGCCTACAAAGGATGGAAAGCGTCGTCGCACAGGTGACAGAGCTTGCGAGTGAAGTTCGGACATTCTTAGTCAATGCCGGGCATTTCGAGAATGCGCAGGAACTGGATGTTCAAGGCCGAATGGAAGGGTTCTTGCAAACCCTCTCCGGCCTCCTGAACTCCGAACAAAATGGGCGCACGCTCTTCTCTGGCGGCGCTACAGACACACCACCAGTCGACCTGGACCAGCTTCCGGCAGACGGTGAATTCCTCGATACCGCTGACCTGCTCTACTACGATGGCGACTCCCAGGTGCTGAACCACCGGGTGAGCGACACGTTATCTGTGAATTATGGCGCGACCGCCGCTGACCCCGCTTTCGAGAACCTGATTCGCGGCCTCAAAATTGCCGAAACCGTCGACACTTCAGACCCCGAAGCGACCCGGCAGAGGCTGGATCGCGCAATGGAACTGGTCAACGGGGCGCTTGATGGATTGCCAGATGTTCGTGGCCGCATCGGCAGCTCACGCTCCATCTTGGAGCAGGAATCCAATCGCATGAAGGATTTCACCCTAGCGCTCGATCAAAGCGTGGGGGACCTAGAAAACATCGACTTTGCTGAAGCAATTTCGCGCCTCGGCGAGGAGCAGGCGCAGTTGCAAGCCTCTATGGCCGCCCTGTCACGTCTCCGCCAAGTCACACTGACCAACTTCTTATGACACATCCAACTGCTAAATCGGCCAATTCCGTTAACCGATCAGCAGCAAGACCCGCAGTACGTTTGGAACTTCCGAAATGAACGCGATGCCAATGACCGCCACCGTCGACGCAGAACTGCACGATCCTGGAATGATCCAGGCAAGCGCGAAGAACGATGCAGCCTTGGCCCCAGGCCGCCGCATCATTCCGTGCCGGTTCGGCAATGTGGAAATCGGCGACGACAATATTATTCTGTTCACGCGGGGCCTACTCGGCTTCGAGGGACGCAGCGAATATGCCGTGCTGAACTTGCCGACCGACAAGTCGGACCAGTTCAAATTCCTGCAATCGCTTTCTGATCCCGCACTCGGCTTTATTGTGACGGAGATCTCCGTCGTGGCCGATGTGATTGATCCGAGTGACCTGCTGGAAGCTTATAAGCAGTGCGGTGCGGAACCCAGTGACGCCTTAACACTGCTGATTGTATTCGTCCGGCGTGGCGAGGCTGGAATTGAGATGTCCACCAATTTGCGTGCGCCAATCATTATCAGCGTGAGCCAGCGGAGCGGGCGCCAGCACGTAATGTCTAACGGGCGCTATCCAATACGCCACCCGCTTTAAAGATGGCCTTAACCATAACTGTCCGACGCTCCCGCCAAGAGTAATCACCGGCGGTAGAGAACAGTCATGTCCAAACGGAATAAGCAGCGCGGCCGCAATAGCCAGTCCGCGCCAATGTCTCAGCCCCGAAAAGGGGCTAATTTGCGTGACCCCGCCGCCGCGAAAATCTTCGAAGCTGCAACGCTGATTGAAGCGGAGCAGTTCGATGGTGCTATTGAAATCCTGAACCCTATCGTTGAGGCCGCACCAAAGCGGGCTGAGGCGGTCCACCTCCTAGGGCTCGCCATGGTGCGGCAAGGATACATCCAGCGTGGGATGGCGCATATGTCTCGTGGGATCGCTTTTGCACCTGAGGCCGCATGGATGCGCGTCAATCGCGCTGCAATCCGCCAAGGCCAAGGCGAACACACGGATGCCATCAAGGACCTTGAAGCTGCTGTCAAAATTGATCCCAACGTGCCTTCAGCCTGGACGAACCTAACCGCAAGCTACGCCATTACTGGCGATTTGGATCGAGCCGCAGAAGCCGC
>CAJXVF010000018.1 GCA_913060845.1 uncultured Alphaproteobacteria bacterium
ACGAGATGTAGAGAGGTCTCGTGGGCTCGGAGATGTGTATAAGAGACAGCCAGCGGCGCCACGACTTCGTTAATCTCTACTGGCGTGTTGCGAACACCAGACGGAAACGCCGTCGCATCCAGGCCATCCTTAGTTGGGCGCGCACCTGTTCCGCCCGTGTGGAACGTATTCATGGCGAATGGCGTCGCGTCGCCATAGTCACCGTCAACAAGGCCATGACCACCCATCAGAACTGGGTTCCAAAGGCAGGACGTGCCTTCCGCCGGCACGCGATCCGGGATGATCTGGTTCAGGCAGCCGAATACGACATCTGGCAGCATCTGCCCCGTCACATGCCGCGCCGTTACGGCACAGGGTCTTGGCGCATTCAAAATACAGCCCTCAGGTGCTGTGATCTGGACAGCAGCAAGTGAGCCCGCATTATTCGGAATCTCGTTCCCCACCGCGCAGCGCACGCCAAAACTGGCATAGGCTTCCGTGTAGGTGATCGGCACATTGATGCCGTAGGAAGACACAGGCGAAGTGCCTTTGAAGCAGACGCTAATCGTGTCATCAGAAATCGTCATTTCAGCGACGAGATCGAGCGCGCTTTCATAGCCATCAACCCGCATGGCGTTTTTGTAGACACCGTTCGGCAGTTTCGCGATCTCCGCCGCCATGCCTTTGCGGGATGCATCGATGATGTGATCCGCGAGGCCATCAATGCTCGCCAATCCGAACTCAGCCATCATCGAAACTAACCGCTTGGACCCAACAGCGTTGCAAGCGACCAGCGAATACAAATCACCCTCAACCTCAACCGGATTGCGGACATTGTGGGCAATAATATCCAACACCATCCGGTTCATCTCACCGCCAAGCGCTAGGGGCATGATGGGGATATTAATGCCTTCTTCGTAGACCTGCCGCCCGTCTGGCCCAAATCCGCGCCCGCCAACATCAACGACATGGGTCGTGCAAGCGAACAGCGCAACGATTTCGCCATTCCGCCAGGTTGGCGTCACAACGGTGAAATCATTCAGGTGTCCTGTGCCGAGCCACGGGTCATTGGTGAGATAAACATCCCCTTCTCCCATAGTCGCCAGCGGATATTTGGCGATGAAATGCTGGACCGAAGCTGCCATGGCATTCACATGTCCAGGCGTTCCTGTCACGGCCTGGGCGAGCATCCGTCCACGGGTGTCATAGACCCCTGCGGATATATCTCCCGCTTCACGGGCCGAGGTTGAAAATGCCGTTCGAACAAGTGTTTGCGCCTGCTCTTCCACTACAGACAGCAAGCGGTTCCATTGGATTTGCAGGCCAATTTGGTCAAGTGCGTTTGAAGACTCAGCCATCAGGAGGCTCCCTGCTTGCGGGTCAAAATAATGTATCCGCGCCCATCAATCGCCGCATCGAATATTGATGTAACGACAGTGGTTGTTTGCGATTCTACAATCAGCGCCGGTCCATTGATCCGGTCCCCAACTGCCAAATCCATGCGCTGAAACAGGCCAGCATCGACGAAATCTTGCTTTGCTGGATCAAATACGGACCGGGTGGCGGTTGGCTTACGCAGTGTGCCATCGACAGTCTGATTGTCAGCGGCTGCTGTGGCTGCGGGCTTCGTTGAAACCGTCACTGTCCAACTTAAGATTTCTGGTTCCATATTTGGAACGGTTTGGCCGTAGAGGCTCCGATACGCGGTATCAAACGCCTCCCGCAACATAGGCGCATCTTTGGGTGTTAAAGGTCTGTCCGGCAGTGGCGTCGTGATCTCATGTCCCTGCCCGACGTAACGCATATATGCGACACGCGTTTCATCCAATTCTGCACCGGGTGCGCCAGACTTCACGACAGTTCGAGCCTCATCGCTCATGGTATCAAGCAATTCGTTTGCCCCTGCGGCGTCGAACCCATCAAGACGCATATATCGACTGCGCACCACTTCATATGAGATCGGCGCCCGTAGGAACCCAACGGCAGACCCGACGCCCGCCCCGCTCGGCACAATAACACGGTCCAGGCCTAGCTTTTCGGCCAGCCGCGCTGCATGCAAAGGCGCTGCACCACCAAAGGCGATCATGGCGCGTTCGGAGATATCTTTGCCCCATTCAATGGCATGAACACGGGCCGCATTCGCCATATTCTCATCCACGATCTCAGCGACCGCGTAGGCTGCAAGCGGCGCTGAAAGCCCCATCGCACCACCGATTTTGGCTTCCACCACCGCACCGGCTTTATCCGGCGATAACTTTACATTGCCGCCAGCAAACAACGCCGGGTCAATCTTACCAAGCATTACATCCGCGTCTGTCACCGTTGGCTCGGCACCGCCAAGGTCATAGCAGGCTGGGCCGGGATCGGAACCAGCACTTTGCGGACCAACGGCGAGTCGACCCATGCTGTCGATTGAGGCAATGGAGCCACCGCCTGCGCCAATCTCAACCATCTCAATCGCCGGAATGCGGACAGGCACACCGCTGCCTTTCATATTCCGGTAGGCGCGCGCTACCTCGAATGTTCGCGTGGCCAGGGGTGCGCCATCATCGATGAGGCAGAGCTTTGCTGTCGTACCACCCATGTCATAGGAGACGACGCTGTTTAAGCCCAATTCCTTCGCCACTTCCGCCGCCAGAATAGCGCCGCCCGCAGGACCAGACTCGACCAGTCGGATTGGATAGCGCATGGCGTTCTCTAGGGTCGTAAGGCCACCGCCAGATGTCATCAGCAGGAATGGACAGCCGAAGCCTTGCGATTTCAGGCTTTGATCCAATTCCCGCAAATACCCGGCCATTCTAGGCTGCACATAGGCATTGGCGCAGGTGGTTGATTGCCGCTCGTATTCCCGGATCTCGGGGCAAACATCGCAGGATAGCGAAATCGGCAAATCGGGATACGCCTGTCGAATGATCTCCTGAACGCGCAGTTCATGGGCCGGATTTGCGTAGGCATGCAGCAGCCCAACCGCGATAGCTTCAATCTTGTGCTTCTGGATTAGCGGTAGGATCGCCTCAACAGATGCGTCATCCAGCGCCAGCAAAGCCTCGCCCTGTGCATTCAGGCGCTCCCGGACAGACCATCGCAATTGCCTGGGTGCCAGTGGGCTTGGCCGGTCGATATTGATGTCATACTGCTCAAACCGGTTTTCCAGCGCCATCTCAACAGCGTCACGGTGGCCTTCCGTCGTGATCAGCGCAATCTTGGCCCCTTTGCGTTCGATAATGGCGTTCGTAGCCAGTGTCGTGCCATGGATCAGCAGTGCGATCTCAGAAGCTGCGACGCCAGACTCTTCCAATGCTCGACCAACCCCATCCATAACGCCCTTTTCAGGTGCGGAGGGCGTGGTCAACACTTTTGCAGTGGTCTGCTGACCGCCATGTTCAAGCACAACATCTGTAAAAGTGCCGCCGATATCTACGGAAAGGCGGGGACCGGAAGATGCATCAGTCATAGGGCGGATAATCCAATATTAGCGCGTTAGCAGGTGTAAGATGGAATGCGCGAGTAAGACTCGTTACCCTGCATCCTATGCTGCCCACCTTACGCTGTGTCGGCAAAGTCTGGCGAGCCCACAATTTTGATTTCGCCGCCATTGGAGCCCACCTCGCTTATGCTGTTTCTGAACCGGACTGCCCATATTCTCCATGACGACAATGCGCGCGTATTCGATACCGTCGGCCGTGTATGGCGTCGTGTGCCGGAAAGTGCCGAAGGCGGATCGGAGATTGAGCTGTTTGACGCCGTCCGCTGGCTGCAACGGGAGAGTGGCAAGCCTGCCCGCGCTCCTATATCCATCGCTGGCCCACGTGATGCATCAGCAGCCGAACTTGCCGATGCTGAAGCGCTTGGCCATGGCGTTGCTGAACTCGGCCTATCGGTCCTGTGCGGAGGATTGGAAGGGGTTATGACTGCGGCGGCCAAAGGTGCCCACGCGGCTGGCGGCACCGTGATCGGGCTCCTTCCGGATGCTGATTGGCGCGCTGCAAATCCCTACATCACCGTCTCCTTAGCCAGCGGCGTTGGCATGGCACGAAACGTATTGATTGCAGAGGCAGGGCTGTGTTTAGTAGCGGTTGGCGGCGGATATGGGACCATGTCCGAGATGGCCTATGCCAAGCAGTTCGAGAGACCTGTGATCGCCCTTCAATCAGCACCTACAATGGACGGCGTAGATAGGCTTGGGTCCGTTGAGGATGCGCTGACAGCCATTGCCCGAGTCGCATTAAACATGGACGGAACAGAGACGGCTTGGCGTTGAGCGTTCAGCCTAGCGTTAGCGCATGGTCACGCCCACTTGCCGCGCGGACTTCACCAATTACCGCAGCATCTTCGTATCCAGCGGCTTTGAGGCGTTCAACGATATCCGCAGCACTGTCTGCAGGCACAGTGGCGGCAAGCCCGCCTGACGTTTGCGGATCAAATAACAACCGTGCGCGAGCGCCATCAACTGGGCCAGAAATGCGTTCTGCAAATGCGGCATTGGCCGGTGCCATCGTGCTTTCGACGCCCGCCGTTACCAATGCCTCTGCCCCAGAAATGAGCGGAAGTGCGGATAGGTCCAAGCTGAAGGATACATTGCCCGCATCCGCCATCTCAATCAGGTGACCCGCAAGACCAAACCCGGTTACGTCCGTCAGGGCTGATGCCTTTGCGTCCGCCAATACTGCAGCCGCATTAGCGGACGATTGCCGCATCTGTGCAATTGCAGCCTCAACAACAGACGCGTCAGCGACCCCACGCATGTCCCCCGCCATAATCGCCCCGACGCCAAGCGGCTTCGTCAGGATCAAGGCATCGCCAGGCTGCGCACCGCCCTTTCGTTTCAATTCGTCCAGCGGTGCAAAACCATTTACTGAGAGGCCTAGCGATAGTTCCGCCCCCTCCCCAGTATGGCCGCCGATCAATACAGCGCCTGCATCATCAAGCGCCTTCGCCACACCTGACAGGAGTTGCAGCAGATCCCGCTCCGTCGCTGCTTCCCCGGCATGGGGCAGGATGGCTGTCACCAAAGCGCTGTGCGGGGCGGCACCCATCGCATAGAGGTCACTCAGCGCATGGATCGTTGCTATTTCACCAAACAGATATGGGTCATCCACAATCGCCCGAAATTGATCGACTGTTTGTACGAGGGCCTGACCCGGCGGCGGCATTAAGACCGCCGCATCATCGCCAGCGCCCATAGTGACACCATCTGCCGTCTTCAGGTTCAGGCGCTGCAGAACGCGCTTCAAAATAGGACTTGCGACCTTTGCGCCGCACCCGCCGCATCGCATGATTTCGGGCGTGTCAGATTTGCTTGCTTTCGGCAGTACCTGCTGCATGGGCGGAAGTACCTGGTAGCGCTGCATCCAGCGCCTGTCGATCCAGTCCTTCCAGGTCCAAGCCCATTTTCCGCTGGCCGCAATCCCGCCATAGGAGACAACGGCACCGCCATCACCGGTGGACATCAATGCCAAGGTTTTTGTTTGCGGCTGCCAGGCTTCCAGCGGTTTACCTAACGCTGCGCGGCGCAGGTTCTCCGCCAATGCTGGCCCCTGACGCACCGCATAAACCCCAGACTTAGGCAATGGCTTAGGCTGGAAATGCGCGCAATCCCCTGTCGCGAACACCTCTGGGTGGCTCGGACTGTGCAGGAATTGGTTGATTGTGATGAATCCGCCATCATCAGTGCCGAGACCTGATTGGGTTGGCCAATCTGGCGCTGCAGCACCTGTCGCCAGGATCGTAACGTCTGCCGGGACCTGTCGACCGTCCTGCAGTTGGACAGCTTTGCCCGTCACCTCAATCGCGTCCGACCCAAGCGTGACCTCAACCCCAGCATCGCTAAGCGCACGCTCCATACGTTTAGCCACAGCGGGGCTATGGCCCGAGAGCACGCATTCATCTTTGCAGACCAGTGTTACTCGTAGATCAACGCCCTGCTTCTGAAAGCGCCGCCGCATCGCGAGCGCTGTTTCAACGCCCCCAGCACCGCCACCAATAACGGCAAGGGCAGCGCCAAACTCTAATGTTTCTTCTAGTTCAGACAGTCGTGTAAGAAACGAACCTAGCGGCTTGATCGGCAATCCAAATTCCGCTGCCCCTGCGATATTGGCTTTAGGCGGTGTTGAGCCGATGTCGAACGACACGAAGTCATAGGCAAGTGGTGGACGGTCTTCAAAAAGCACTTCCTGACCTACAGGATCAAGCCCGGATGCAGCCGCTCGGATCAACTGAGCGCCGGACCAACGGGTGAGTTTTCCATGATCAATATGACATTCATCATGGCTATAAACGTCGCGTAGAAGGCCAGGTAACATACCGGAATACGGCGTCATAATATCCCGCGCGATCAACGTGATGCGCACACCGGGTTCTGGCTTCATGCCAAACATCTTCAGGACGGCGACATGGGCGTGGCCGCCGCCGATCAGGACGATATCGCGTTCAATGGGGGCGCTTGGCTGCATACTGGGCTCTAACGTAGCGGGGGGCCGATTGGTAGCCCGGATATGCGTCCGAGGCCTAGCCCTCGTAACGGACTTATGAAAAGCCAGACATCGGAAAGCTTAGCGGTGCCAGTTTACTAATCGTCCGCCCAGCCCAATCACGCTCTGACGTTAGGGCCGCGGCCCGCTTCTGTGCTTCTTGTAGAGCCTGCGTTGCGGCTTCCAGATCAATCGTCAGGCATTCACCGTTGCGCACAATCGCGTCGCCATTGACGAACACGTCTTTGATTGGCCGCTCTCCAGCAACGAACATCAAGCTCCGTAGCGGATCATAAAGTGGCTTCATCGACCGGTCGCTGACATCCACCAGCACGACATCTGCCTTGGCACCAACGCTCAGGCGGCCAATGTCATCCCGGCGGAGCGCTTTGGACCCGCCAATGGTTGCCGCTTCGAATACATCACTGGCAAATGTATCATCCAAACGGCCAGCCGCAGCGCGGGCCAGATAGACGGCATTCCGCATTTCCTCAATAAAATTATGAGGATATGTGTCCGTCCCGATACCAAGATTGATGCCGTTCCGCTTGTACTCGCCAAAGCTACGAAGATTGATGCCGCGCTTGCCGAAAACCGTTGGGCAATGGGCGACGGTGGCGCCCTTGTCAGCAAGCAGGCCCAAGTCCTTGCGTGTTGGCCAATGCACCCAGGGATGATGATCGAGGAAGATGCCATGGCCGATGATTGAGCGTTCATCCAATGCGCCAACCTCATCCAGCCATTGAACCGGCGTCATGCCGTGGCGGCGCTGCATTTCCTGGAACTCAGTCATGCTTTGGGCGCAGTGGATCTGGAAGGGCAAGTTCCGTTCTGTGGCGTGGTCGTGAGCGTCACGCAGAAGGTCTGCGCTGCATGTATCTATCTGAGAGGGCGTGACCATCCCGGACAAACGCCCAGATGGGTGCTGCCTTGCGCTCTCGACCAAGCGCATTGCAGCGTCAAAAGCTTGGCGGCCTGCTTGATGGTCCCATTCGTATTCAAGACTATGACCATCCTTCGTCAGCCAGCGCGCATCGCGAAACATGGGTACAATGCAGGCGCGCAGCCCGCTATCAGCCAGAATATCTAGCCAGCCTTCGAATGGTACGGACAAATCAACAACAGTCGTGACACCAGAAAGCATCAATTCCGCCATCGCCACCTGAACGGCGGCGCGCATGCCTTCTGGATCATTACCGATGGTCGTCAGGAATTCGTACAGCGAGGAATGCCAGAAACCGGGACTGAGCGTCTCGTCTGTCATGCCTTTACGCAGCGGCTCGCTGGTCGGATGTGTTTGGATATTGACCATGCCTGGGAGGGCTAAACGCTCCGAACCATCAATTTCCTGCGCGAACGGGCCTTCATAAGATTTGCCAGCAAACAGGATACCGCTCGCATCGAACGCTATATCAATGCCGCGCGCGTATTCATGGCGACCTTGGGTACCATTCCATACAACGGCCCAATCCGTATTCCGAACAACCGTTACCATCGCACTGCCTCCTCTTCCGACTGGACAAAGCATAGGCATTTGAAGGTGCAGCTGGAAAGTGCGTTAGACCCGCCCGCCCGGCAGCATCCGACGCAGCGTCGCGTCCTTATTCACGAACTGGTGCTTGAGCGCTGCACCGATATGGATTGCGGCGACGGCCATCAATGCTTTGCCAAGGATGTCATGGATGGTTTTGAGCAAGTTCAACGCATCTTCACTGGCACCGATCAGGTTCGGAACCAGAATGCCAGTATTGAACAGGTCAATCGGCGTGCCAGTTGTAGATGTCATCAGCCATCCAGACAAAGGCAATGACAGCATCAAGCCATAAAGCAACCAATGTGCCGCGGCCGCCAGTTTCACATGCTTTGGCGGCATGCCCGGTACATGGTCCGGGCGGATATCAATCGCTCGCCAGCCAAGACGTAGCAGTGCGAGCGTCAGGATCAGCATGCCGATGGATTTATGCCACGCATACAGCTTGAACTTGTCCGGGCTGAATGGCAGTTCATGCATATAAAGCCCAAGCGGCAGCATCCCGATAATTAGGATAGCCATCGTCCAATGGAATAGCTTTGCAATGCCACCAAACTTGGCAGACGTGCTCTTCAGCGCCATCAGATCGCTCGCCTGTTATTCAGGCGAGGCTTCGAAGCCGATACGGATCGTAACCGTATTTCCAACGAACGGACGCCATGCCGTTAGACCCCATTTGGTCCGGTCAACTTCTGCAACGGCTGTTACCGCCATTATCGACTTGCCACCGAATGGGCTCTTCGCAGTTCCGCGAAACTTAGCATCGAACCTTACGGTCTTTGTGAACCCATGCAGCGTCAATTCACCTTCAATGATGCCGGTGTCCTCACCCGTGCGCTTGATGCTGGTGCTTTCAAACGACATCTTCGGGAAGTTCCGCACATCGAAGAACTGATCGCCTAGCAGCGTTTCGTTCATCAGCCAATCATCGGTTTCGAGGCTTTTGAGTGGAATATCAACCTCGACCTTGGAGTTCTCAACATTTGCCCGATCGTAATCCAGCTCTATGCGAAACTGCTTGAAGCGGCCAGGATACGGGAAGATGCCCAGATGGGTCACTTCGAAGTGCACGAATGCATGCGACTGGTCCACCTTATAGGGCGCTGCCCCAGCTGCTAGCGGCGCAGTAACGGCAGCGCAAAGTGCGAGCAACGGCAATAATAATCGGCGAGCAATGAGCGACATTGTGAAGACTCCATTCCGCGGATTGTGCATTTGAGCGCGAGTATTAGCACCTTTCCCCGGCGCCGTCCCGCTAGAGACATGAAAACCTTGTGATCTGGCATACAGATCAGGCAGTTGGTAGATCCATGTCTGTCTCATTCAAATGCGACATTTCTGAGACTGTGACGGGGCTGATTGGCATTCGGAGTCGCATAAGGTCCGTATCTGCCAATGCTGTCCCATTTGCTTCAGCCGCCAATGCAGCGACTGTATAGGCGCACATCCTGCCCTGGCATGGCCCCATGCCGGTGCGGAGGAAGGCTTTCAGCTGGTTCGGTCCTTGCGCGCCCATGGCCAAGGCTTCACGAACCGAGCCTGCCTCGATGGCCTCACACCGGCAGATGATCGTATCGTCCGAAATTGCAGTGAACGCCTGTGCCGGCGGGTAGAGGGCGTCGAGCAAAGGCCGGACCGCACGGGCACGGTCAAGACGTCCTTCGACATCATTTGTCGGAGCCGCTTTCGCGCCCAGTGCAGATGCGGCTGACGCCCCGGCCTTAGCACCAGTGGCTGTCGCCGCTGCCCAGCCGAGGATGCCAGCATTATCCCCGGCTACGTAAGCCCAACCTGTATCAGCGAGTTGCCCATCAGCGGAAGCTTCTGGGCACCATGCTGCAGCTGCTACATCATATTTGTGTGGAATACGCATTGCCCGCGTCAGCTGCGCATTCGGGATCACGCCATCATGCACGAGCAATGTCGTAGCTTCAGCCTCTCCGTCAGTTCCGTCAGCCGTTTGCCAGCGCACAGCCTCGAGCCGGCCCCCGCCGGACGCCTCAAGGTGTGTGACGTGAGCAACAGTTTCCTCCACACCATCGGATAAGGAGCGTTGCCATTTCAAGCCCTTCAATAAGTCCGAAAACCCCGCAAGCGCGCGTAACCCATGCTTGCCTGCAGACCATTTTTTTCCAGGATCATCCAGGCGCAATAGAATGTCAGGCGCAGCGCCAGCAGCACGAAATTGCGCGGCCAGTAGTAGGAGCAGAGGTCCTTGCCCAGCCAAGACGAATGGCCGTTCGGGTAACAGCCCGCCTGTCTTCAACGCGATCTGTGCGGCACCAGCTGTCATCACGCCTGGCAACGTCCATCCTAGAAACGGCATCGGGCGCTCATAGGCACCGAGCGCAATGATCAGTCGCTTGGCGTGAAGTCGCCCGGCCTTCCCGTCTCGCAAATAGAGGACATCACCACCTTCATCCGCACTCTCAACACCAATGACGCGGGAGAGTGGGCGGTAATCCACATCAGTTGCCCGAAATTCCGCAACTGCATCAACGCCAGCGGCATAATCATCGCCAAACAGGCCAATATCGCCTCGTGCGGCTACAGCCTCGACATTCCGCCATATCTGGCCGCCAGGCACAGCTTGATCATCCAGAACCGAGACGGTCAGCCCGGCATTGGCTGCGACAACAGCCGCAGCCATGCCTGCCGGCCCAGCGCCTAGTACTGCGATATCAACCGAGTCAGCCATCGTCGCGCACTCCAAGCGACGGACGCAGCATTTGCGGTTCTACATTCATGCCATCTTGCACTGGGACAAGACAGGCTTGGCGGTTTGGTTGACCATCAATCGTCATCAAGCATTCGAAACACACGCCCATAAGGCAATAAGGCGCACGAGGTTCACCTGATACCGGCGCATTCCGCGTGAACTGCAAGCCTGCCGCCAATGCCGCTGTCGCAACGCTTTCACCGCGTAGCGCAGTAACAGGTTGCCCAGCGATTGTTAGGCGGACAGTTGCATCGCCTTCTGGTTCAACCCGGCGGCGCAGCATGGGGCGTTCCCTTAAAGCGTTTCACGGAAAAATCCTGGAACCCCACGGGCGTCTCGCCGCGCAGCACCCAGTTGGGAATATGCTTGGCATGCACACTAGCGAGCGTCACGCCGGAATGATTGGTCGTCATGAAAATACCAGGCCAGGTTTCCGATTCATCGTAAATCGGGCAGCCATCAGGCGGCATAATACGGAGTGCGCCCCACGAACGTACGATATTGACGTTCGCAAAATCTGGCAGAATGCGAGCCGCCCGCGCAGCAATAGCGCCAGAAACATCACCGGTGTTCCGGTCATCAAAACCGACTTCCTCGTGGGAAACGCCCAGCATGATGGAGCCTTCGTCCGTCTGCCGAATACTACCCATCGGCAATGGCAACATTGGCTGCAGCCGTTCCGTCACCAATATCTGCCCCCGTTGCGGGCGCGTCGGGCAATGCAAGCCGACCTTTGCTGCGAGCTCCGGAATGCCGTGACCGCAGGCGATGACGATTTTGGCAGCGCCGTAGCGTGCACCTTCTGCCGTCACGACAGCGTAGTCTTCGCCATCCCGCACAATGTCCACGACGCTAGCATTCGGCTGATAACGGCCACCCGCTTTTTGAAATCCAGCATGCATTGCGCGCAGCAGTTTCAGCGGATTGGCGTGGCCGTCATGGGGGCAGAATGAGGCAGCCAGAACATCCGGCCCAAAACGAACATCCGGGACAAGCGCTTCAATCTCCTGGCGGTCAATCATCCAGGAATCATATTGGCCGTTACCAGCCTGGGCCTTCATGGCGGCAATGATTTCTTCTGACGCGCGGACTTCTTCATCAGACGTACACAGCGTCAACCCGCCCGGCTTCTCATACCCGGTGTTTACGCCTGTGCTTTCCTGCAAATCATCCGAAAACTCCGTCCATATCTCAGAGGATTCGCGTGACCAGTCTTGGTACCGTTGTAGGCCGCGCCCTTTGGTTTGAACCCAAACCAGGCCAAAATTACCGCGTGCCGTTCGAAGCGCATCATCGCCCTCATCCAGCATGAGCGTGTTGGCTCCGGCGCGTGTGAGGCCATAGGCAATGGCACCACCCACCATGCCGCCGCCAATTACAATAACATCTGCTGTATCCATGAACATGAATCTAGCGGATCAAACTTGCTTGCGGAAGCGTGTGCCTGGCCCATAAGATTTCGCCACCCTTAGAAAATCACTGCACAGGAAACATATTATGCAAGTCGGATTCATCGGCCTCGGCACCATGGGTGCTAGCTTCGCGACGAATATTCAGAAGGCAGGCTATGATCTGATCGTCCACGATATTGCGCGCCAAGCTGCACAGCGTCACATCGATGCTGGTGCCAAGTGGGCTGACAGCCCCCGGGCTTTGGC
>CAJXVF010000019.1 GCA_913060845.1 uncultured Alphaproteobacteria bacterium
GTGCCAGTGCGAGCGTGCACCCTCTGGCAATAGAAAGAGGATCGCGGTCGAGGTTGCGCGCGCGCCGGGAACGTCCGGCGACGCCCGCCAGGTTTCCCGATACCACCCGCCTTCTGGATGCGGCTGTAGCGCGAGCGCCTCAATAAGCGCCCGCGCTTCAGGATTTACGCCGTCTAACTGCAATTAACCGTCCGGCTGTGTCGCCTTCATGGATGGGCGCTGCATCATCTGGTCATAAAGGCCCGCCAAGTTCGAGCGGCCCGTGCGCCAGTCCAGATCGGCATAGCGGAAATTGGCGTAGCCGCAGGCGACAGCCATTGCGATTGTGCCAATGTTGACGGCATCGCCTGCGTCTTTTGCTTGGGCGTCCATCATGTCCATGCAGCGCATCATCCGGCCCATCAGCTTATCGACATCGGCTTGGCTGCGGGCACCGTCGGGACGGGAATCTTCGCCGCGCCGGTTGACTGCGGCGTCCATGAAACCGTCAGCAATGGCTTCAGCCGCCAGTGCCTGCCAGCGGGCGGGGCCGCTTGCAGGGATCATCTTTTGGCCGGAATGGCGTTCGTCCAGATACATGCAGATCATGTCGGATTCAGCCAGATTCACGCCTTCAGCCGTCACAAGCGCTGGGATTTTGGAGATCGGGTTCACGGCGACAAGGGCCGGATCAAGCGAACGCGGGTCAGCGCGGACCTGGTCCAGATCAGCTAGCTGACCGGTCTCGTCAGCGACGACCAGAACTTTGCGCACGAACGGGGAAGCGGGGGAGGAGAAGAATTGCATAGCCATGGAATTGATGTGTCCTGCTAGATTTAGAAGTTGTCTTTACGCTTGCGAATTTCTGCAAACGCTGCGGTGGAATTGTCCGGCTGGCCAACACGGGCCGCAAGGCCCGGATCGTCAGCGCGGAGGAAGGGGTTGGCTTTGCGGTCATCGCCAAGGCGGGCTGGCACCGTTGGCAGGCCCTGGGCCCGTTTGCGATCGATCTCTGCCGCCTGGGCTTTGAGTTCTGCGTTGTTTGGATCGACGGAGAGCGCGAATTTGACGTTTGATTGCGTGTATTCGTGGCCGCAATAGATCATCGTGTCGTCAGGCAGTGCGCGCAGTTTCTGCAGCGACGTCCAGAATTCTTCCGGCGTGCCTTCGAACATCCGCCCGCAGCCCAGCACAAACAATGTATCGCCAGCAAACAGCGCGTTGCCGCCTGGGAAATGCACGGAGATATGGCCCTTGGTGTGGCCTGGCGTTTCAAACACCATGCCCTTCTCATTGCCAATTGTGATTTCGTCGCCTTCGCTGACGGTTTGGTCCATGCCTGGGATGCGTGCTTTTTCCGAAGTTGGGCCAACCAGTTTGCAGCCGTATTTGGCAATCAGCTCAGCATTGCCATCAATGTGGTCGCCATGATGGTGCGTATTGATGATGAGGCTAGGCTTCCAACCTTTTGCCATCAGTGCTGCATCGACTGGACCTGCTTCAGCGGGGTCAACTACGGCGACAGTGCCGCTCACGGGCTCCCGGATCAGATAGACATAATTGTCGCTAAGGGCGGGAACGAGCTCGATTTCGAGCGGCATGGGCTTTTCTCCATCAACAGAGTCTTGTGAACGCGCAAGGTAGCACCAGCCCGACGGCTGAGATAGATGATAGGCATGCGAACTGAAGTGGATGCGTTAAAGGCGTTTTATGCCTCGCCTTTGGGCGATGTTGCAGCACGGCAGATCAGCCGGCGCGCGGCGGAGCTTTGGCCAAACCTGACGGGCCAAACGGTGATCGGCATCGGCTATCCAACGCCTGTTCTGGAACCGATTGCCGCCGCCGCTGGCGCAGAGCGGGTCGCAGCGCTGATGCCTGGCCCTCAAGGTGCCTGGCGCTGGCCGAAGGACGCTCAGAGCTTGACAGCCCTGATCGCCGAAGACGAACTGCCCTTGGCAGATCGATCTGTAGACCGGGTGTTGCTGCTGCACGCCCTGGAAGACGCCGAGGCATTACGGCCACTCTTGCGCGAGATCTGGCGTGTGCTGACAGATTCTGGCCGAGTCCTTGCCATCACGACCAGCAGGCGGGGTCTTTGGTGTCGAACAGATGCGACGCCCTTCGGCCATGGTCGACCATATACAATGCGCCAGCTGCGGCGTGTCTTGCAGCAAGCGATGTTCGCGCCGGAAGCCGAAGCCCGCGCGCTGTATGCACCGCCCTCTGCCAAGGCGCTGTCGCTTTGGTCGTCTGATGCGGCGGAACGTTTTGGCCAACGCTGGGCACCAAGGTTTGGCGGCGTAGTGATGATCGACGCTGCGAAAAGCCTTTATGGTGCCGCACCTGCTGGCGGTGCCAAGGTTCGGTCAGGTGCTGTGGTGGTGGAATCTGGCGGATTGAACCGCTCTGATGCGCCGCCTTTACCCCGAACGCCAGCGCGGGCGCCGAAGGGTTGCGAGGCTAAGGACTGAGGCCGTTTTGCATTTTGGCGCGAGCGGTCTAAAACTAGTCTCTTCACGTTTTGACCAACCACCTCTTTTTCTGAGATCCCAGCCATGCCAGAGGCGACGCCGCCGACCCTAGATGCGCTCCGCGTTGAAATCGACAAGATCGACGGGAAGCTGCACGCGCTGCTTCGGGCGCGGGCTGAGGTCGTCAGCCATGTGGCTGCGGCGAAGGCCTTAGCATCCGGCGGCGCGCCAAGCCCCGCGTTCCGGCCTGGGCGCGAAGCCTCCATGATGCGCCGCTTGATTGGCAATCATAAAGGGCCGTTCCCGGAACAATCCCTGGTGCGGATTTGGCGAGAGATCATTTCCGGCATGACCAAAATGCAGGAACAAATCGTCGTGGCCGCATACCGCCCTGAAAAAGGCGATGCTGGTGGATGGGACGCAGCGCGGGACCACTTCGGCACCGCCGCACAGTTCCTGCCAATGCGGCGCGCGCGGGATGTAATCGTCGCTGTCCGGGATGGTCAGGCCCATATTGGCGTCGTGCCCGCACCTGGCCAGGAAGATGGCGAGGAACCTTGGTGGCCGGCGGTCGCAGCAAATGATCCCGACCTCCCCCGCATCATCCTGAAACTCCCTTTCGCCCGCCCGGCCTCCCAGCCGGTCGAACGCGAATATGTCTCCGTCGCCCTCGCTGGCCCAGAGCCTGAAGTCGCGGACGCAATCTATCTGGCCGTGGAAGCGGCGTCCGGCGTATCGAGAGAGCGCGTGGCGGATGCGTTAAAGGCGGCAGGCGTCGACTCAAAACCACTGCTGACAGCCATGGCGACGCCGGGCTTGTATCTGGCAGAGGTCGAGAGCGGATGGGCTGGTGCTATTGAAGACACGGGCATCCGTCATGTCACGCCTATCGGCGGCTATCCGATGCCGCTTGATTGCGATTGATCCGCAGTAATTGACTTTGGCCGATATTCGGCCTTTCTACCCTTCCAAATTGATCTCGCGACCGCTCGCATAAGGGAATTTGCGCGATGGCCAATCCGCCGTTAACACCCCCGATCACGCCGCGCCCTGGAATTATGGACATCGCCGCCTACATGCCCGGCGAAGCTAAGCTGGATGGGCATGCAGAGCCAATGCAGCTCGCCGCCAACGAAAATGCGCTTGGTCCGGCGAAATCCGCCATGGCGGCTTACACAGAAGCGGGTGCCAGCCTGCATCGCTACCCAGATGGTGCTGCGACAGTGCTCCGCAACGCCATTGCAGATGCTCACGGGCTTGATGCGGACCGCATTATTTGCGGTGCGGGGTCCGACGAAATCCTGTCCTTCCTTGGCCGCTCCTATGCTGGGCCGGGCGACGAAGTGCTGTATTCGGCCCATGGTTTCCTGATGTACCCGATCATCACGCTGACCGTCGGGGCCACGCCTGTCGCAGCGCCTGAAACCGCGGACCTGACGGCGAGCGTTGATGCGCTGCTGGCTGCCGTGACGCCGAAAACGCGCATTCTTTTCCTGGCCAACCCGAATAACCCAACGGGCACGTTGCTGCCGGTGAGTGAGTTGCGCCGCCTTCGGGCAGGTCTTCGGGATGATATTTTGCTCGTGATTGATGCAGCCTATGCCGAATATGTCGATCACCCGGATTACGATGCCGGTGCCGCGCTCGTCGACGAGGGCGAGAATACTGTCATGACGCGGACCTTCTCGAAGATCCACGGGCTAGCCGCACTCCGGCTTGGTTGGTGCTATTGCCCGGCCAGCGTCGCGGCTGTTTTGAACCGGCTGCGCGGACCCTTCAATGTGGGTGCGCCAAGCCTCGCCGCTGGTGTCGCTGCGATCGGGGATACGGGCCATATCGAACGCTCAAGGGCACATAACTTCGCCGAACGTAAGCGCTTGCAGGACCGACTGCGCCAGCTCGGGCTGAACACGCCGGAAAGCCACGGGAATTTCATTCTGATCCGGTTTGCGGATGGCGATCAGGCTGAAGCAGCCCTGCAAGCTATGAATGCGGGCGGGGTCATTCCGCGCCGCGTTGCAGGCTATGGCCTGCCGGAAAGCTTGCGCGTGACAGTCGGCACGGCGGAAGAGAATGACGCCGTTGTTCAAGCGCTGACCGATTTTGTCGGCGAGGCATAATGTGATGGCGGATTTTGAACCGTTCGATGAGATCGCGATCATCGGCATCGGCCTACAGGGTGCATCTATTGCGATTAATGCGCGTGACAGGGGCCTAGCCAAGCGGATCGTCATCGGCGACATTTCCGCCGAAAATTGCGCCCGCGCGCTGGAATTGAACCTTGGTCAGCACGCAACAACGAACTTGGCCGAGGCTGTCGCCAACGCAGATTGCGTGTTTGTGGCCGTGCCCTTGGGCGCGTTTGCTGCTGTCGGTGAGGTCATCGGCCCGGCGTTAAGGCTTGGCGCCATCGTTACGGATACGGGCTCGACGAAGAAGTCCGTGATCCGGGATTTGGGACCAAGCATTCCGTCTGGCGTGCATTTTGTCCCGGCGCACCCAATTGCTGGCACTGAACATTCCGGCCCCGATGCGGGCTTCAAGGAGTTATTCGACGGCCGTTGGTGCATTCTAACACCGCCCCCAGGTGCCAATGAGGCTGCGGTTCAGCGGGTTGGGGATTTTTGGCGCGCTACAGGCTCAATGATCGAAATCATGGAACCGGCGCATCACGACCAGGTTCTGGCCGTCACATCCCACCTACCGCATCTGATCGCCTTCGCCATTGTCGGCACAGCGACGGATATGGAAGATCAGCTAACCCAAGAAGTCATCAAGTTTTCAGCCTCCGGTTTCCGGGATTTCACCCGGATAGCGGCGTCTGATCCTGTGATGTGGCGCGATGTGTTCCTGAACAACCGGGAAGCGCTTTTGGATTGCGCCGCCCGGCTGTCGGAAGATTTAGCACGCCTGCAACGGGCGATCCGCTGGGGGGACGGTGAGGAGATAGAGGCCCTCATCATCCGCGCCCGCGAAATTCGCCGTGCTCTGATTGAAGCCAAGCAGGCCTAATTTACCTGGCCGGTTTCCATCAGGTATTTGGCCATGCCGCGCACGTTCAATTCGCGCCAATTGGCATATGAATCCCAGTCTTTGTAGGCGTCCATGGTGACAGAAACCGCCAATTCGTCTGTGGTCTTGCCAGCGCGGAGGCCACGCAGCACCTGATCGCGCAGCTGCAGCATGCAAACCCGGGCATCGGTCGCATCCAGCTTTGTGCCGACATTGCCGTGGGCAGGTGCCATGATGTCGAAGTCCAGGCTTTCGATCGTCTCAATCTGGCTGATTCAGCCGTCGATATCGGAGCGTGGGAAATCGCGATAAGGCAGGCGTTTTGGCGCTGCGGCATCTGTGATGAACGCCACGTTTTCCGGGCGGACGACCACGGCGATCAAGTCTTGGCCATGGCCTTCGCCAAGCCAGGTGAGTTCGAAGGTCTTGCCGCCGACACGAATATCCATCTCCTCACTGAAGCGGATGTCTGGAACACCGCCGTCAATCGCGTCCGTTGCATTCTCTTGGGCGATCACCAGCGCGCCGCCGCCCTGAAATACCGTGCCGCCAGACGCATGGTCGCCATGGCTGTGGCTATAGATCAGGTGGGTGATGGGCTTATCAGTGATCTGGCTCAAATTGGCTTTCAGCCATGTTGCGGCTTCCGCATTGATCGGATCGACGACCACAACGCCTGCACTGGTTACGGTGACCAGTGAGAAGTGGAAATTGTTCTGGAAGCGATATACATCGCCCGCGACTTTGGTGATCG
Organism: uncultured Alphaproteobacteria bacterium; assembly: GCA_913060845.1. Lineage (GTDB taxonomy): Bacteria > Pseudomonadota > Alphaproteobacteria > Bin95 > Bin95 > VMCJ01. The sequence goes on from CAJXVF010000019.1 coordinate 6,217, forward strand.
ACCGTTTGATATCTTGGGCCGAAGCGCCGCCAAGACTGACCGCGAGCGCTACCGCCGCAATCGCACTTTTCGTGAGTATTCTCATCGGTGTTCGTCTCCTGTGGGTTGAAGATGCAGAGGTAGCGTAAACCCGTGTGTTAGCCCCTAACAATCACAGTGGCGTTATTAGAAAATGCATAGGTGCTGCTCCAGATCGTCGCTGCCGCCTGTGCAATGGCATGGTTCCAGCCTATATCTGGTGGCTGAAACGCTGCTGATATCCTGCTGAAGCAAAGGGAAGACAGTCATGGCTCGGAAAGCAACGCCGAAACCGTCAACCGAAGATAAGCTGGTGGACGCTGCACTGGCGCTGGCGGCTGAACAGCCTTGGAACCAGGTTGGCATGGACGCTATCGCAAGCGCTGCTGGCGTATCGCTGCAGGATGCCTACAAAGCTTTTCCGGAACGTGCTGGCATCGTCACCGCTGTGATCGCTCGCAATGATGCGGCCATGCTGGCTGGCGATGATCCTTCGCTGGCGGATGAATCCCGCAGAGACCGGCTGTTTGATGTGATCATGCGCCGCCTGGAAGCCATGCGGATGCACAAGCCTGCACTCAAATCCATGGCTTGTGGCAGTGCGCGGGACCCTTTGACGCTTCTGGTGGCGGCACCGCGCTTGCTGGGCTCCTGCAAATGGATGCTGCGCGCAGCAGGCATTCCGGCGGAAGGGCTTGCTGGCATTGCCCGCACCCATGCGCTCAGCCTGATCTACGCCGCCGCTGTCCGCGCCTGGCTCAAAGACGACTCGCCGGACCTAGCGGATACAATGGCCGCATTGGATAAGGCGCTGAAACGCGCAGGCGCACTGACCTCTTAAGTATTGGCGTCAATCACCGAGTGCGAAGCCCTCGCGGCGGGGGTCAGCAGCACCCTCTAGCTTGCCATCGCCATGAACATGAATGGCGGCGAGGCCGCTGTTGAGATCACGGATGCGCGTCTTATGGCCCATTGCAGTCAAGTCTGCCGCTAGCGTCTCCGCATCCGTTCCGGCTTCCAAATCGGTTGGGCCGTTGCGATTGCTGACATGGCCTGCTGCCAGTGCTGCAGCGACTGGCATGCCGAAATCAACCATATTGATGATGGCACCAGCGACATAGCCGATAATCCGTGACCCACCGGGCGATCCGACGAGGAGCGCTGGTGTGCCATTCTTCATAACGATTACGGGCGACATGGTAGAGCGTGGGCGCTTCCCGCCCTCAACGCGGTTTGCGACCATCAGACCTTGAACCACGGGCGCGCGGGAAAAATCAGTTAGTTCGTTGTTCAGCAGGAACCCGCCAGCCATCAGGCGGCTACCGAACCCAGTTTCAATCGTCGTGGTCATAGAGAGCGCGGCACCCCATTGATCGCGGACAACGATATGACTGGTGCCTTTCTCCGGGGGCTGAATAGGTGCGGCCATGGGGGCTGGCGCGCCCGGTGGTTCTCCGGCTTTTGCTTTGCCGCCAGCCTTGGCGGGATCAATCTCCGCTGCGCGCTGCTTGAGATATCCAGCGTCAATCAGGCCTTTGGTCGGCACGTCAATAAAGTCTGGGTCTGCCAGATAGCGCCCCCGGTCGGCGTATACGCGCTTCATTGCGGCGGCAAACAAATGCGCTGATTGGGCGTTTCTGCCCATGGCTTTCAGATCATGGTGTTCCAACATCTTCAGTGCCTGAAGGACGCCGACACCGCCTGACGTTGGCGGCGGAAACCCGCAAACATCATAGCCCCGATACGGCGCACAAATGGCTTGCCGGTCCTTTACGCGATAGGCCTTTAGATCACTGGCGGAGAGCAGGCCGGGATTGCTTGCAGCCTGCACTTTGGCAGTGATCTCTTGACCGATGGGACCATCATAAAAAGCCTTTGCGCCATCCTTGGCGATCTGGCGCAGAGTCTTGGCAAAGGCGGGGTTTTGCAGCCGTGCACCAGAAGGCTTCGGCTGACCATCCGCTTGGAAGAAATAGGCACGCGTCGCCGGAAATCTATCGAGGCCCTTGGACTGCGCCTTGGCAATTGCGCCAGCGAGGCGGGGAGAGATTGCGAATCCGGTTTCCGCCAAACGGATCGCAGGCTCTAGTAAATCGGCCCAGGGTAGCTTGCCGTAGCGTTGATGCATTTCCGCCAGCAGCGCCAATGTTCCTGGCGTTCCGACAGCACGGCCGCCGACCACGGCTTCCCAAAATTTCATCGGCTTGCCGCTTGCGTTCAGGAAATAGTCCGGGCCTGCCGCAGCAGGTGCCGTCTCACGACCATCCAGCGCGGCCATCTGCTTCGTCACTGGGTCCCAGTAGAGCAGGAAGGCGCCGCCGCCGATGCCGGAGGATTGTGGTTCGACGAGGTTCAGCACGAACTGCGCCGCGATGGCTGCATCCGCTGCCGTCCCGCCCGCCCGGAGCGTTTTATAGGCAGCCTCCGTCGCGTGATTGTTCGCTGCGACCGCCATCTGTTTTGTGCCGAGCGTCGGGCGCGCTTGGCCGATCCGCCCCGATGCCTCTTCTGGCTCTGGCTCGGCTGGCGCTACGGCGGCTTGCTTTTCGCGCATCGCCTCCACGCGGATTTCGACGGACACCTCATCCTTGATGATGCTGGTGTCTTTCCATTGGCCTTTGCCAAGGCTGAGTGCGATGCGGGACAGGCCGACGGATGCCGTCATCACGGCTATATCGCCGCTGATTTCCAGCATAAAAGGCAGCGTGACCGGGGCTTCCAGATCTTTGATCTTCAGAACGCCGTCAGCTTCATATTTGCCGTCGCCCAGATCGCGGAAGGTCGCGGCCTTGTAGGTCGCCATTGGGAACGTATCGCTCTTGAAGCCATCGCTGCCGCGCAGGCCGTTGTCCCGGTCCTTGTAGGCGGTGTCCAGGCTGGCGGTATCGATTTCAATGGCGACGCTGCTGGCGGCCAGGTCCGCTGGATCAAAACGGATATCGCCGCTCCAAGTTTTGAACACGCCTTTGACGGGCGCACCCTGCCATTTTGAAATAAAATGTAGATGGCTCTTTGCGTGATCAATCGCCCAGCGGGGCGGGTCTGCGGTGGCGGTTGTTGAAATATTGGCGAGCGCCAGGATCGCGAAACAGGTGATGAAGCGCAGCATGTGCCGAGAACTCCCTCTTTACGGTTCAGGCCATTCACGGGCAGCATAGGCTTCGGACGCGAATGGTGAAACGGCGGAACATCACAAATGAGCGAGCTACTGATCGAGCGCGACGGTCCCGTACTGCGGATGACCATTAACCGCGAAGAACGGCGGAATTCCATCAATGACGCTGTAGTCGATGGCATGATGGACGGCATTAACCAGGCCATGGCCGCCATGCCGGACGTGCGTGCAATCGTGTTGACGGGCGTTGGCGACAAGGCTTTTTGCGCTGGTGCAGACCTGAAACGTACTGGGGATGACCGGCCCTTTCAGATTGATCATTCGGACCCTTCCCAGAAAATCGGAGACCTGTTCCGTCTCGTCGATCGTTGCCCTTTGCCTATGATCGCGCGGGTGAACGGACACGCCGTCGCGGGTGGGCTTGGCTTGGTGGCGATGTGCGATATGGCGGTCTCCACTGACACAGCGAAGTTCGGGGCACCTGAAACCCGCATTGGCGTTTGGCCCATGATGATCATGACCCAGCTCATGCGCCTCATGCCGAAACGCAAGCTGCTGGAACTAATGGTGACCGGTGAGCCAATGACCGCCCATGAAGCGGTGGAGGCTGGCCTCGTGAACCATGTCGTCCCCGCAGCAGAGCTTGACGCCAAAACGGATTGGCTGCTGGATCGTATTTTGAAGAGCAGCCCTGCCGCCGTCCGTCGTGGTTTGTATGTTTACAAAGCCATGCAGGACATGACGATGCATCAAGCCTTGGTGCTGGCGGAAAGTAATGGCGGTCTTATGGGTACGTCAGAAGACGCCCAGGAAGGCATTGCCGCATTTAACGAAAAACGTGCGCCCGATTGGTCGGGCATTTAAGGACCTAACGGAGAGAACCATGACTGAGAAACTGAAATTTGAAGTCCGCGCCGACAAAGTGGCGCTGATCACGTTTAACAATCCCGAAAAGCTGAACGCATTCTCCAACGACATGCTGGATGCCTATCTGGCGCGCCTGCAGGAATGCGGAGAGCGGGACGATGTGCGCGCAGTTGTTGTGACCGGTGCGGGCAAGGGCTTCTGCTCCGGCGGTGATACGGGCGGTATGGGTGCCGGCGAAGTTCCGCGCACGAAGGATGTGAAGTCTGGCCTGTGGGATCGCATTCAGAAGATTCCGCAAGCGGTGGCAGCGCTGGATAAGCCAGTAATTGCAGCCGTCAACGGCGTCGCCGTGGGTGCCGGCATGGACATGGCACTGCACGCGGATCTTCGCTACGCCGCCAAATCCGCCCGTTTCGCTGAAACCTATGTGCGCATGGGCCTGGTGCCTGGCAACGGCGCCTGCTGGTTCCTGCCGCGCATTGTTGGCGTGCAAAAGGCGCTGGAGCTGCTGTGGACGTCCAAGTTCCTGAATGCCGATGAAGCCAAAGATATCGGGCTGGTTTGCGATGTGTTTGATGATGACAAGATGCTGGATGAAGTGCTCGCCATCGCCGCCAAGATCGCAGCCGGTGCGCCGATTTCCGTCCGCCTAATCAAGCGCTTGGTGCAGCAGAACCAAACAATGGATCTACGCTCCAGCCTGGACATGGTGTCCTCACACATGACGCTGGCGCGGCTTTCCGATGACCACGTGGAGGCAATCTCCGCTTGGCGCGAAAAACGCACGGGCAATTTCAAGGGTGCTTAAGGCCGCCCAAGAATGACTGCTGACCTGATCATCCGCCCCGCAACCCTCACCGAATACCAAACCGCCGTCGATTGGGCGGCGGCAGAGGGCTGGAACCCGGGGCTGGATGATCTGGCGGCGTTCTATACGGCAGACCCGGATGGTTTTCTGATGGGCTGGCGCAATGGAGAGCCCGTCGCCTCCATCGCTGTCGTGCGATACGGCCCAGATTACGGCTTTCTGGGTTTCTACATCGTCCGCCCAGACCAGCGCGGCACGGGGACGGGCATTGCCATCTGGAATGCCGGCATGGCGCATCTGGGTGACCGGACCGTCGGGCTGGATGGCGTGCCGGACCAGCAGGCGAATTATCAAAAATCGGGCTTTGTGTTGGCGGATGAAACAGTGCGCCATTCCGGCATCCCAATATTGCCGAAAGCGCAGCTTTCCCCCAACGTGGTCGATCTCACGGCAGATAAACTGGACGCCCTCACCGAGTATGACGCGCGGTTTTATCCAGGCCCGCGCACAGACTTTATCCGCGCCTGGGCTTTTACCGCCCGCCGGAACCCGCCGCCGCACAAAGCTCGCGCTCCGAGATGGCACCATCACCGGCTACGCCACCATCCGCCAATGCCGCGAGGGCTATAAAATCGGCCCGCTGTTCGCTGAAACAGAAGCAGTGGCTGAAACTTTGGCGGTCGCCGTCTCCACCGAGATCGCCCCCGGTGCGTCCATCGCGATTGACACACCGGCGCGCAACACCGCTGGCACAGCACTAGCCTTGCGACTTGGCCTCAAACCCAGCTTTGGCGCGGCCCGAATGTACAACGGCTCCGAGCCGAACTTGCCAGTGCAGGAGACGTTTGGGATCACAACGATGGAGCTGGGGTAGTCGATTAATTTGCTGCGCCCAAACTTCTCCCCAACCCTGCCGCTTGAGGGGCACCGTTGGGTTCGATAGAAACAATGTGTTTTGTTGGGGTGCTGTCTCTTATACACATCTCCGAGCCCACGAGACCTCTCTACATCTCGT
>CAJXVF010000020.1 GCA_913060845.1 uncultured Alphaproteobacteria bacterium
GTCCATAACCGCCATACATGAGGTCAAATCCCTCGCCGCCGTGGATGGCGTCATCACCGTTTTGGCCGAATAGCTCATCATGGCCCGCACCGCCTTCGATCCAGTCATCGCCATCGCCGCCGACGATCCAATCGTGGCCATCGCCGCCGAATGCTTCGTCATTACCGGACGCGCCCCGAATGCTGTCGCCGCCATCCTGGCCGTGCAGCACATCGTCGCCAGCGCCACCGTTCAGGGTGTCATAGCCGTTGCCGCCATCCAGATAATCGTCGTGGTCGCGACCATAGAGGGTGTCATTGCCATCGCCGCTGCTCAGGAGGTCCCGGTCCTGGCTGCCGATAACTGTGTCGTTACCATCGCCGCCGCCTTTACGATCATAGCTGAGGAACACATCATCCTGCATGACCTCGACGCCAGTATTCGCCTTGATGACATCGCTTAACGTGTCGAGGCCGATGCCTTGGGCGACTTCTGGCAGAGGGTTAGCCTCACTCCAATATTTGTCGCCTGCCCGCACGCGTTCGAACTGGTCCGCGATGATGAGGTGGAACAATTCACCGACGAGTCCATCGCCGAAGCCGTCCTCGGCCAAGCCGCCGACCCAGGCGTCAATCAGATCGACATCGCCGTAAGCTTCGGCCAGCCGGGCTGCGATATCTGGGTTCGATGAGATTTCGGCGAAACTTGCTTTACGGTCCAGCCCTAACGCTTCCCGCATGTCATTGTAGCTTTGCAGGCCGTGATCCCGACCGCGCTGAATATTGAGGGAGGCTAAGTCAAACCCACCAGCACCGGGCTGCCCGAATAGGAAGGAGCGCACATCTTTAACCAGCATCGGGTCATAGTTTTGCGATTTTCCGTCCGCTAAGCCGCGAAGGATTGGATCAACGCCGGTTTCAGCAAACGCTGCTGGATTAAAGAACGCTTCCCGCAATTCCAGTGCATCGGCTGCTTCGCCGCCATTCTCAGCAAGCCGCTGAATGGTGGGGGATAGCAGTGTGTGTCCAAAGCGGAATGCAGCGGTGGAGAATTCGACGCTAACGGTTGGATTCACATCCGCATCAAAGCCAGCATAATCGCCAAGCGCGCCTTCGCCCAGAATTTTGGGCAGGAATTCGTCATAGGTGATCTTCTGAATTTCAGTTTCGACGACCCGGCGCGCCAAGGTGTAGAGCGCTTCGTCGCTCATACCAGGATCACGTTCAGCAAGTTCATCGACAATGCGATTATGCTCACGCGCAAAGACGGTGTGGAGGCTTGTAAGGCCTACATTCTCGCCAGACCGAACGTCACCGCCCATATATTGGCCAGCGCTGTCTTTGGGCAGGAAGCCGTCGTCATCGAGCAGCATTTTGCCGCCGTCGCCAAGGATAGCGGCGTGTTGGTCTTCGCTGGAGCCGTAGACCATGGAAGCGTCCAAGTAGGACGTTATCTCGTTTCCATACGCGCGCTCGCCACCAATGTCTGTGCTGTTTGAACGATGAAAGCCGATTGTCGCTTCGCCTGTTCCAAGCGGATCGAAGTCCGGGTCTCCCATCGGTACTGCGATCGGGGCTGCTTCTTCGCCCTCTCCGGTCAGGTCCAGATCGTGATCCACGAACTGGCCCCAGGACCAAAGCATGTCGCTGAGGCCTTCATCGGTTGCTGTGTCTTCAGTTTGGCGGCTGACAGCATTTGAGATCGCGCGCGGGTTTGGTCGGTCGCCGCCTGCTAAGCCGCCATAGGCGTCTGCATCGGCATCGGTCAGCCGCACTTCGAGCGCGTCAGTCTTGCCCCAGTTGTCGTCAGTGGGATGGTCACCGGCGCCATCAATCGCGCGCCACGCTTCATAGATTTCACTCATACCCGGTAGTCCCCAAACGGAAATAGCTTTGGGGCCAGGAAACCTTTTCGAAGCGTTAAAGGCGACGGGACAGAAGGCTTAGCGCTTTAGGGCTGTGCTTAGCTCCCCACCTTCAGCGGCGACACAAGGCCTTTGAGGCATGTGATAACGCTGAGCGCGGTATTCTTGCCTGTGCGCGGGTTTTCTTCAGACGGCACATTCGCGATTTCAAGTGCGAAGCGGCAGCTATCAGCTTCCACTTCAATTCGGTGCATGTTGCGGTCAACCTCTGGGTCAGCCCAGATCTGCAGTTTGGTTTCGTCTGCTCCGATCCCGGCGAGGGCTAATGCTGCAGCGACGTTCACATTCGCCGGAAAGCCAATAGCGCCCTCCCTGGCGGAGCCTTCAAATACCAGCTTCGCGACGTTAAGGCCCTTAACTGAGATATTGTTGTTGACCAGATGCGGCGCGCCTTCCAGCCCGTTCGGCGGCTTACGCGTAATCATCGTGACAGAATGGATCACGCCTTCAGCTGCAGCACGCACGGCGTCTAGGCCGAGCAGGGCACCGGTTGGGGCAATGATGCGCGCGCCAGTTTCCTGGGCGCGATCAACCAAGTGCATACGCGGAAGGATTTGACCAACGCTTGTCGGCACGAATATGCGCCCAGCTTCAATTGCAGGCAGCGCTATTTCGTCGAACACAGCGGCGGGCAGGCCCTCAACAACGATATCACATTCCGCGAGCTCGCCGAGGCCGACAATCGGAACTTCAGTCGTAAAGCCAGCCATGTTCCGCTTGGCTTTGTCGTGATCGCGGGCGGAGATGGCGGTGAGGCGGAGGCCGTAGGCGCCTTTGTCCAGTGCTTCAGCGACCTTGCGGCCAACTGCACCGAACCCGCCGATACCGACGGTAAGAACCTTGCTCATGATGTGCTGTCTCCATTGGGTTCAACAACAACCGTTCCGAACTTCTCACCAGCCTCCACGGCTTCATGGGCGGCCACGATTTCTTCTAATGGGAAGCGGCCGCCGATCGGGCGGAGGGCGTCTGGCTTGTCTTGTGTCCATTGCAACATGCCAAAGCGGGTGCGGTTTAGGGTGTCCTGGGTCAAAGAATTCAGGATGAATGGACGGATTAGGATATTGCGGCGCATGAATTTGTGCACCGGTAGCGCCGGCATGCGGTCACCGTCTGAAGCATAGGTCGAGACGGAGCCGTTGAGCGCCACGGCATCTGGCAACCATTTCATGTCGCCGCCAAAATCAACAGATACGACGCGATCTGCGCCAGCGCCGTCCGTCAGCGCCATCACGCGATCTGCGACGTTCTCTTCGCGATAATTGATTGTCGCTTCAGCGCCGCCGCTGATTGCTCTGGCTGCTTTCTCTGGTCCGCTTACGGTCGCCAGCACCCGCGCGCCGCCCCATGCTGCAAGGGCGACGGCATAGAAGCCGACAGCGCCAGCGCCGCCTGTCACCAATACTGTTTTGCCAGTAACCGGCCCGTCGCCAAATACAGCGTGATAGGCCGTCATGCCCGGAATGCCGAGAGTTGCACCTTCGGCGAAACTCACATGGTCGGGGAGGGGGGTAACGAGATTGGCGGAGAGCGCGATATATTCAGACCCCGTTCCAAAAGCGCGCCCAACGCGTTGGCCATTGAATAACCAAACCCGTTGGCCCATCCAACTTGGCGGAACGTCTGGGCCGATCTGATCGATCACGCCAGCGCCATCGCTATTCGGTATCACGCGCGGATAGGCGAAGCCATAGTTCGACGTTCCGGACCTAAGCTTTACATCTGCAGGGTTGATGCCGGATGCCATTACGCGGACACGGACTTCGCCTGGCCCAGCTTCTGGTTTGGGCATATCGCCTAGCTTCAGAACCTTATTGGCCGGACCGTTTTCATCATACCAAGCAGCGCGCATTGACCGTGAATCCCCATACATCGTTCCGCCTATACTGCCGGGCGAAATCGCATGGGTAAATCGCAGAGGTAAATCAATGAAAATCGAGAGAGACTTTAACCGCCTTGTGCGAGGCGTTTGGCGATCGCTGCATCATTGGCCGCCAGCTTCTCATCCCCGCGTGCTTTATAGATGACAGCGCGGCCAAGGTAGGAGGATGGCTCCTGTGGAGCCAGTTGGATCGCCTTGCTGAGATCCACCAAAGCTTCGTCCATCCGGCTCGCCTTCGCGTAGGCGACGCCGCGATTGTGGTAGGCGGCGGCGGAATTCGGCGCGTACTGAATGGCGGCTGTGAAATCGCGGATTGCGTAGTCCAACTGCTGCGTCAGCGCCAGTGATTTCCCACGCTTCAACAGGGCTGAGACCATGGACGGTGCCGAAAGCTGGCCCGCTTGAATGCAATGATTGAAATAGCGGATTGGCTCAGCATGCTGCCGTTGCCGCGATAGCTGCTTTCCATGATCACAATAGCGGAGGTCCTCGCTCGCAGCCGGGAAACTGGCTGTCACGGCAAGGAGCAGAGTAGCGGCGAAGGCGGTTTTAAGGCGCATGACAGCGGGTCCATCGGCGAGTGAATGGGGAATTTGAGCAGTCTACCGCTCGCCAGTTTAAGCCGGGCTAACCGCTGCCGTTTCGTCCATCAGCTTGGGCCGCTGCCGCGCCAAGCAGGAGCGCCAACATCAGCGCTATTCCCGGTTCTTGCAGAGGAAAGTCAGCCAAACTGTGGGCTGTGGCGGCGATGGCGCTTGCTGTGGCCGCCGCCGCAAAAGGCGCACTGCGATAGCGAGTCCAAAGGCCACGGGCAGCTGCTATGATAACCAGCATTATCGCTAAGAACGCAATGATCGCCATAGGCCAACTGATTTCAAGCGCCAGTTCCAAGTAGCTGTTGTGTGCGCGCCGCCAATCATTCACCAGCTCTGTGGATTTATAGCGATGAAAGGCTTCTGGAAATGCGCCAAGGCCGTATCCGCCGGATGGACCTTTTTCGATGGCGCGGGCCGTGTCCCGGTATATTTCCAGCCGGTAGCTTGCGGAATCTTCAAGCTTCGCTGCGCGCTCTGCAGTTTGGGAGCCGCCAACCACCCACAGGACGCTGATGATGACGGCAATTGAGCCCACTGCGCTGATGACGCGAAGTAGCGTGTGACCGCCACCCCAACGGATAGCGATTGCGACTGTCGATATTCCGGCGGCGAGCGCCATCACGGCGAACCCGGCACGAGAGCCTGTCATCAGGCTGGCCCCAGCCATTGCCAGCATAGGCAAGGCCATCAGGATGCCCTGACGGGTTCCAAATTCAAGAATTTGGCGAACGCGTTCGGTCCCAACGAAGTCGCCAAGCCCGGCCTTCCGAAGCGCCCGGGCGAACAGGGCGATATTTGCGGTGATGCCAATCGCCAGGAAGGTCGCAAATGTGTTGCGGTTTTCGAAAGGCCCGGTCGCATAGCCTGAATAATTGAGCTTCTCGCGCCAAAGCACGGTTTCCCACCCCAGCACTTTGCCAGCAATACCGTAGACCGCAGCCAAGGTAGCTGCTGCCGTAATCGCCCAGAGCACGGCCCAGCCTTCCTTGCGTCCTCGGCAAGTCCAATAGGCCAGCAGGCATAGACCGCCATATGCAGCAAACCGCAGGGCACCATTCAGTGTGGCACCCGGATTGAAGGAACGGCGTGATGGTGTCGCCTGACCGGTTAGTGCGGCTGCATCCGCCCATATACCAACCGATGGCCCCGTCATAAGCGCCTGATAGAGGGCGTAGACGATAACCAATGCCCAAAGGACAGCCGCACCAGTCAGCAAGCCTCCACTCCACGTCCAGCCCGAGGATTGCTGCCGTAAGCGCCAGACGGCAGTGATCGCGAGCAAGACGCCGATGGCAATGGTGACTGGCGCAATCACCCACAGTGGCCGCCCAGCAAACAGCAAGGCAGGAACCACGCCAAGCAGCAGCGTTCCCCAAAAGAGGGCGCGCTCGAGGATGTTCGAGGAGGTGAGGGTAGACGGCATATAGAACGCTTTGGCGGCGATGATGAGACGAGCACTCTAGCGGGATTGCGTTACCGCGCCCATAAGCTTGTCATGGCGGTCAGTGCGCCACATCTCTATCTAAGCGCGCATAGGGAATGACGGTGGGAGAAGACTAATGCTGAAGATGCGTTTGGCTGGCATTCTACTGGCGACAGTTGGAATGATACAGACGGCTGCGGCTGAGACTGTTGTTGAGCGCGTTGATAGCCAATCGGCGTCATTCCGGGTGGTGCAGCTACTGTCGAACCTGGATCACCCATGGTCCATGGCGTGGTTGCCTGATGGTGAAGCCTTAATCGGTCTACGGCCTGGTGGATTGCTGCGCTGGCGGCCGGGTGAGGCGCGCGCACGGTCGGTTGCGGGTTTGCCAACTGTCGCTGATTACGGCCAAGGCGGTCTGTTTGATGTCAAGCCAACGCCGGATTTCGCGAAAACAGGGCAGATTGTTATGTCCTACGCCTATGCCGGTAATGGCGGGGCAGCCACGCGGATCGCTTCTGTGACATTGGCAGGTGGGCGGATCACGAGCGTGAATGTTCTGTTTGAGGCCGCTCCTCGATCCGGAAGCCCAGTGCATTTTGGCGGCAGGCTGCGGTTCGGGCCCGATGGCGCGCTTTACGCGACCTTTGGCGACCGTGGAGCGCGGGAGCGGGCCCAGAACAAGGCTGATCCTGCGGGTTCAGTCTACAGAATTCCGCCGGGCGGCAAGCCTGAACTGTTCAGTTCCGGTCACCGGAACCCGCAAGGACTAGACGTGCATCCTGTGACGGGCGTTCTTTGGGCGCATGAGCATGGGCCGAAGGGCGGGGATGAGGTCAATCTGCTGAAATCAGGCCGAAATTACGGTTGGCCCCGTGTCACGTTCGGGCGCGAATACTCAGGCGGCGAGATTGCAGCGAGCGGAACTGGGCCGGGATTTGAGTCTCCTCTGCATGTCTGGGTTCCCTCCATCGCGCCGTCGGGAATGGCGTTTTACAAGGGCGCGGCATTCCCTGGTTGGAAGAACAGTCTGTTCGTTGGTGCGCTGCGGGCGCAGCTCCTAGCGCGGCTGACATTGGATGGCGATAAGGTCGTTGCCGAGGAGCGATTGATGAAAGGCGCGATTGGCCGCATCCGAGAGGTATCGGTTGGGCCGGACGGTCTGGTGTATCTGTTGATGGATGCGGGCGATGGCGCGCTTTATCGCCTCGAACCACTCACACGATAGGGACCAACTCATGTCCATTGCGGGCGCAGTCGTCGTATACGTTCTTTGCTGGTGGTTTTGCTTTTTCATGGCGCTGCCATTTGGTGCCAGGCCGCTGGAGAATCCAGAGATTGGCCATGCTGAAAGCGCGCCAGCCAATCCTCGCCTCAAGCTGAAAGCACTGATCGCCACAATTGGTGGTCTCGTGATGACGATCGTGATTTGGCAGATTATCGAGTCTGATCTCATCTCATTCTATCAACCGCAGAAAAGCTAAAGCGGGCTGTTTCAGAAGGTATGGATTAAGCGGAAATTCGTCTGCTTCTGGAATCTATATAAAGATATGCTTATATAGGCATTGTGCTATAACCAGCGCGCTTAAAGGAGTGCGGGAATGCAAAATCCAGAAGATCGGATCGCTCGGCTACGTGCCGTGGCGGCTAAGCAGGTGCTGGTCATTGATGGCGCTATGGGCACCATGATCCAGAACCTGAAATATGACGAAGAGCAGTTTCGCGGTGATAAATTTCAAACATGGAATCAATCACTTCAAGGCGATAATGATCTTCTGAATTTAACGCAGCCGTTGGCGATCCGCGACATCCATGACCAATATCTGGATGCAGGCGCAGACATCGTGAAGACCAACACCTTCAACGCAACGTCCATCGCCCAGGCTGACTACGGCATGGAAGCCCATGTCGCTGGGATCAATCTGGATGGCGCCAAGTTGGCTCGTGCTGCAGCAGACGCCTCCTCAACGGACGAGAAGCCCCGCTTCGTTGCGGGTGCGATGGGGCCAACGAACCGAACGGCCTCAATCTCACCAGATGTGAATGATCCAGGTAATCGGAATGTGGATTTCGATACACTGGTTGATGCCTATACCGAACAGGCACGGGCGCTGCTGGAAGGCGGCGTTGACCTTTTCCTAGTCGAAACCGTATTTGACACGTTGAACGCCAAAGCCGCCATCTACGCCCTTAAAGCGCTGGAGGATGATATTGGTCGCCACACGCCGATCATGGTCTCTGGCACGATTACAGATATGTCCGGCCGCACTTTGTCGGGGCAGACACCGGAAGCGTTCTGGCACTCGATCATGCATGCGGAACCGTTCAGTGTCGGCTTCAATTGCGCGCTTGGGGCAGAACAGCTTCGGCCGCATATCGCGGCGATTGGGCGGGTTGCGGATGTTGCCGTCTCTGCCTATCCAAATGCCGGACTTCCCAATGACTTAGGCGGATATGATGAGCAGCCAGATGAAACGGCGGCACATCTGCAAGAGTGGGCGGACTCTGGCCTTGTGAACATCGTTGGCGGCTGTTGCGGCACAACACCGGACCATATCCGCGCTATCGCAGACGCGGTCGCTGGCAAGAAACCTCGCCAGATGCCCGGCTTGCCAAAGCGTCTCCGTCTTTCCGGCCTTGAGCCTTTCGTAGCAGCGGCGTAACCACGATGCAGCCTACTTTTATCAATGTCGGTGAGCGGACCAATATTACCGGGTCTGCTAAATTCAAAAAACTCATCATGTCAGATGATTACGACGCTGCACTTGATGTTGCGCGGCAACAAGTGCTGAACGGCGCGCAGATCATTGACATCAATATGGACGAAGGCCTGCTTGATTCCGAAGCAGCCATGAAAACGTTCCTGAACCTGATCGCCTCAGAACCCGATATCGCGACCGTCCCTATCATGATCGACAGCTCCAAATGGTCTGTGATTGAGGCCGGACTGAAATGCGTTCAGGGTAAGTCCATCGTCAACTCGATCAGCATGAAGGAAGGCGAAGAGCAGTTCCTGGAGCAAGCGCGCGCTTGCCGCCGCTATGGTGCCGCCGTTGTTGTGATGGCGTTTGATGAGACGGGGCAGGCGGATACTATTGAGCGCAAAGTCGATATCTGCTCCCGCGCATACAAGCTGCTGGTGGACGAGGTGGGCTTCCCGCCGGAAGACATCATCTTCGACCCCAATATTTTCGCCGTCGCTACGGGCATTGAAGAGCATGATGACTACGCCGTCGCCTTCATTGAAGCGACGCGGCAGATCAAGCAGAAAATGCCGCTTGTGCATATTTCAGGCGGCCTCTCGAACGTTTCATTCTCATTCCGGGGCAATGAGATCGTCCGCCGGGCCATGCATTCTGTCTTCCTGTATCACGCGATCCAGGCTGGCATGGACATGGGCATCGTCAACGCTGGCCAGCTAGACGTTTACGACGATATTGAGCCTGAACTCCGCGAGCGGGTGGAGGATGTCATCCTGAATCGCCGCGCAGATGGCACAGAGCGGCTGCTGGAGATCGCAGAGCGGTTCCGGGGTGGGAAGGGCAAGGCTGGCTTCCAGGAGGACCTTGCGTGGCGCGAAGAGCCGGTTGAGAAGCGCCTGGAACTCGCCCTCGTCCGTGGTGTGAACACCTATGTCGAGGCGGATACAGAAGAGGCGCGGGCAAGGGCGACCCGCCCGCTGGATGTGATTGAAGGCCCGCTGATGGCCGGGATGAATGTCGTTGGTGACTTGTTCGGCGCTGGCAAGATGTTCCTGCCCCAGGTGGTAAAATCTGCACGTGTGATGAAGCAGGCTGTCGCTTATCTGACGCCCTATATTGAGGCTGGAAAGCAGGAAGGCGACGCCAAAGATGCCGGTGCCATCGTGCTCGCGACCGTGAAGGGTGACGTACATGATATTGGCAAAAATATCGTTGGCGTCGTGCTTCAATGTAATAATTACAGAGTGATAGACCTCGGCGTTATGACGCCAGTTGAGAAAATTCTGGAAACAGCAAAGAGGGAAAATGCGGACATCATCGGCTTGTCCGGCCTGATCACGCCGTCGCTGGATGAGATGGTGAATGTCGCCGCTGAAATGCAACGTCAGGATTTCCATGTGCCATTGCTAATCGGCGGTGCCACGACATCCAAAGCGCACACCGCACTGCGGATTGAGCCTGCCTATGAAAAGCCCGTTGTGCATGTGCTGGATGCATCCCGCGCCGTTGGCGTTTGCTCGTCGCTGCTATCGCCTGAAAAGTCGAGCGATTTTGCAGCGGATGTCCGCACTGAATATGAAGGCATCCGCGTTGCTCGCGCTGGCGGCAAAACTGTCCGCAAAGTGCCACTTACGGAAGCCCGTGGCCGGCCCCGGGCTGTTTCCTGGGATAGCTATACGCCGCAGACGCCAAGCTTCCTCGGGACCCGCGCTTTTGAGGATTATCCGCTGGAAGAACTGGTCAGCCGCATCGATTGGACGCCGTTTTTCCGCACCTGGGAACTCGCAGGCACCTACCCGCGTATCTTGGAGGACAGCGTAGTCGGGGAGGCCGCGCGTTCGCTCTTCAAGGACGCGCAGGCCATGCTGGACCAGATTGTTAGTGAGAAGCTGCTTACGCCGCGCGCTGTTATCGGTTTCTGGCCTGCTCAGCGGGTTGGGGACGACATAGCACTTTATCAGGACGAGGAACGCGGCGCGGTGTTGGAACACATTCGTTGCCTACGCCAGCAAGTGCTGAAGCGGGATGACAGGCCGTATGATTGCTTGGCCGATTTTGTTGCTGAATCTGGTTCTGGCATTGCGGACTATATGGGTGGATTTGCTGTCACATCAGGCGCAGAGGCCGAAACCCTGGCCAAAGCCTATGAGGCAGATCATGACGACTACAACAGCATCCTCCTGAAGGCACTGGCTGACCGGCTGGCTGAAGCGTTCGCCGAGCGCATGCATGAGCGTGTGCGCCAGGAACTATGGGGTTATGCGCTGGATGAAAGCCTCTCGAACGAGGAATTAGTTCGTGAGCGCTATCATGGCATCCGTCCGGCACCCGGATATCCAGCTTGCCCGGACCATACTGAGAAAGAGACGCTGTTCCGCCTGCTGAATGCGCCGGAAGCCGCTGGCATAACGCTCACGGAGAGCTTTGCGATGCAGCCGGGTGCGGCCGTATCAGGCTGGTATTTCGCTCACCCTGACGCCAGCTATTTCGGCGTTTCAAGGATCGAGCGGGATCAGGTTGAGGACTACGCCCAGCGCAAAGGCATGGAAATCGTAGACGTTGAGCGCTGGCTGCGCCCGGTCCTGGGGTATGACCCCCTGGACGCGGGCAAGAAAGCAGCCTAGCGCGTTACTGCTTGATAGCAGCGTTTTTCAGTGCATCCAGTACTTTAGCAACCTTCATCGTCTCAGGCGCGTTGACGGCGATGCCGTGCGCGGCACCCATGGACTGCGGCTGGCGATACATCAGCCACATCTTGCCGTTTGCGTCCTCATAGGCGAGCGCTTTCATCGGCAGGTCCAAGCCAGCTTCCTGCGATTTTAGCATAATCGGCGTGCCGAGCTTTGGGTTGCCGAAGATGAGCACCGCCGTTGGGCGAAGCTTCGCGTCGGCTTTCATGGCACCCGCGGCGTGGTCGATACGCGCGAACACGGTGGCACCCTTGCTAAGTACGATTGCTTCGAGCCGGTTCAGCGTTTCCTCAGCTGAATAGGGGCTCTGCTTGCGGACAAGGTTGGAGGTATCTGCTTGCGCCGCGTTGGAAATCAAAAGGGCGGCGAGCAGGCCAAGAAGGAACTTAGGCATAGGTTTTCTCCGAGTGTGTGGTCATTCGCTGGCAAGACTATGCTGGTTATAGGCATAGGGCTAAACGCATCTGCGTAATCGGTGATCGCTTGCTGAATTATTTGAGTCTTAAAGTGCTTAGATTCAGGTTCAAATTTCACTTTAGACCCTTTTGTGACGCCTGAATCTTTAGCTGGACTAATACTGATCACACTATGTGACGTGCATCACCTGTACTCCTTTATTTATTTGAAATTCTTCAGCAGTAACGAGACAGTAATTCATCCAACAGGAACCAAGCTAGGAGAGCACAATGGGTCACTCAGGCATCCCTACAAAAATTTTGGTGCTGGCCTAGCTAAGGGTTTCTGTTCAGAGGTTTGCCCACTTGCGTAATACTTTCAAGAGGTTTTCGGTGGGCCTGTGATTGAAG